>NZ_VOSM01000011.1 GCF_007997015.1 Lujinxingia vulgaris | reverse complement strand
TTATCGGGTTGCGCGGCCAGTCGTCCGGCGATTCTGACATAGCGCTCGTTGCGCCGTTTATCGCCCAGATCCACGTCTTGGAGTTCATCGCTCAACGTCAGATCTGCCATCATCGTGGTCGGTTCCATCGCGCTCGTCCTTGTCTTCGAGTTTCATCGCTGTTGTCGGTGGCTAGTCGATCAAATCGAGGACGATTGCGCAAGGTGGGGCTGGGAGGAGGACTATGAAGGCTGTGAGCGTGAGTGTTTATGCGGGGTTTAGGAGATGTGGGGGATAATGAGCACTCCCCCCCCTCCCCCAAAGCGAACCCGCCTACGTCTATACGAATCTACCCACCTCGCGAACCCCCGCGCCCCACAACCACACAACCACATAACCACACAACCACACGCCGCTCGGCAACTGGCGTCGTCCCGAGACCCCTGCTAAGAGCGAGGCTGGCAATAATCCCCCCTCCCCACCCCACACCATGCCTCGCCACAACCCCGAAACCTACATCAGCACCGAGCACCTCGAAGACGACCTCGAAGGCCAGTCGGTGCGCGGCGGCACCCTGACCGCCATCGCCCAGATCCTCAAATCACTCCTGGAGATGGGCTCGACCTTCATCCTCGCAAGGCTCATCGCCCCGGAGGATTTTGGTCTTTTTGGCATGGTCATCATCGTCACCGGCTTTCTGACGATGTTCAAAGACCTGGGCCTTGCGATGGCCACGATCCAGCGCGAAAAAATCACCCATGCTCAGGTCAGCGCGCTCTTCTGGATCAACCTCCTCCTGGGCGCGCTGATTACGCTGGTGACCGCCGGTTCCTCCTGGGTGCTGGCCTGGGTCTTCGATGAGCCGAGGCTCGTGCCGATTGCGCTGGGCCTGGCCGGAGCGTTTTTCTTCGGCGGGCTTACCGTCCAGCACGAAGCGCTCTTACGCCGCCAGATGCGCTTTGGCCGACTGGCCGCCGTCGAGGTCAGCGCGATGGCCATCAGCGTAGGCCTGGCCGTGGCCGTCGCCCTGGCCGGCGGCGGCTACTGGGCGCTGGTCGTCAACTCCGTGGCCCTGGCCGTCGCCAGCTGCCTGGGCGTCTGGATCGCCTGCGGCTGGCGCCCCGCGCGCCCCGAAAAAGCCGAGGGTCTGCGCTCCATGCTCGCCTTCGGCGCGGACATGACCGGCTTTAACTTCGTCAACTACTTCGCCCGCAATTTTGACGACTTCCTTATCGGGCGATTTCACGGCGCTCAGCAGCTGGGCTTTTATCAGATGGCCTACAAGATCCTGATGATCCCCCTGCGCCAGATCAACCACCCGGTAGGCCAAATCGCCATCCCCGCGCTCAGCCGCGTCGCAAACGATCCGGCGCGCTACCGTCAGATGTACCTGCGCGTGCTCGAAAAACTCCTGCTCGTCACCATGCCCCTGGGCGCCATCCTGGTGGCCGGCGCCGACTGGCTCATCCTCAGCGTGCTCGGCGACGCCTGGGGCCCGGCCATCCCCATCTTTGCCGCGCTGGGCCTCTCGATCTTCACCCAGACCATCGGCAACACCACCGGCTGGCTCTTCGTCTCCCAGGACCGCACCCGCGAGCTCTTCCACTGGGGGCTCTTAAGCTCGGGTCTTGTCGCCATCTCCTTTGCCCTGGGGATTTACTGGGGCGCACTCGGCGTGGCGATTGCCTACACTGCGCTCGGCATCATCCTGCGCACCCCGCTTCTTCTGTGGTTTGTCACGCGCCAGGGCCCCATCAAAATGGGCGACTTCTACCGCACCGCCTTCATCCCCTTCAGCGCGGCGCTCGGCGGCGCCACCGCTCTGCTGGCCCAGCGCATCTACCTGCCCATCGAATCCTCCGTGGCCAACGTCGCCCTGGCCATCCCCACCTGCCTCCTCGGCGCGCTTCTTGTTCTGGGCGTGCTGCCCGCGGGACGCCGCGCCCTGCGTGACCTCATCGCCCTCGTCGGCTACCTGCGCGCCGGCCGCGACATCAGCGAATCCACTGGAGAGCCCTCCGCCTGATGTGGTAGGTCAGCCGCGCCGATCCGCTGTGCCCACAGGCCGCTGCGCCTGCCGTGATCCGATTCCCGTTGAGGTTCCTCGTTGAAAGTCATCATCTCCAACACCGTCGCCCTCAACGGCGGCGACGCCGCCATCTTGCAGGCCATCGTCGACGCGCTTTCCGACGAGCTCGGCAAAGACACCCGCTTCACCGTCTTTGACAGCCAGCCCGAGACTGCCCGGCGCTACTACCCCGACTTCGACTTTCAAAAACTCCTCTACCTGAAGGTCGCTCGCTCTCCGAGCGGACTCGGCCCCATCGTCCGCCCCTTGCAGATGCGACGCTTCGAGACCGCTGCAAAGCTCTGGGGCAGGGGACAAAAGAGCGCTGCAAAGCTCCTCTTAAGCCGCGCCGAAGTCGAAGCCCTGCAAACCTACGCCGAGGCCGACCTCATCATCAGCACCGGCGGCACCTACCTCGTCGAAAACTACGACATCGAGCCTCGCCTCTTCGACTACCGGATCGCACTGGCGCTGGGCCGCCCGCTCGTCTTCTACACCCAGTCGCTGGGCCCCTTCCGCGAGCCCCAAAACCAGCAGCGCGTCCGCGATATTTTCAACCAGGCAAGCCTCGTCCTCCTGCGTGATGCCCGCTCAAAACATCATCTCCTCGAGATCGGCGTCTCGCCAGACAACCTGCATGTCTGCGCCGACGCCGTCTTCGCCCTCGACGTCGGCCCAAAACCGGCAACGCCTGCCCGCGAAGGCGCCGACACGATCTCAGACACCACCGACAACACGCGCCGGCCTAAGGTTGCGGTCTCCGTGCGCCACTGGAGCCACTTTGAAAACCTCTCCACCGACGAGGGCATGAAGCGCTACTGTGACGCCATCGCCGCCGGCGTCACCCATCTGGTCGAACACCACCAGGCAGACGTCACCTTTATCTCCACCTGCCAGGGCATCCCCGAATACTGGACCCACGACAGCAAGACCGCCCACGCCATCGTCGACACCCTCCCCGACGCCGTACGCAAGCACGTCAACGTCGATGACGCCTTCCACCCCCCTCAAGACCTCGTCAAAACACTCGCGGCTTTCGACGCCGTCATCGCCACCCGCATGCATATGGCGATCCTCGCGCTGATCGCAGGCACCGCCGTCCTGCCCGTCTCCTACGAGTTCAAAACCACTGAACTCTTTGAGCGCATGGGCGCGGGCCAGTGGGTCGAAGACATCAACACCATCGACGCCGACGCCTTCGTCCAGAAGATCGACGCTCTGCTCGCTGACCTCCCGGGCGTCAAAGCCCTCCTGGCAAAAGGCGTCGCCGAGCAACGCGAGATCGCCCTGGAGGGCGCCCGCAAAGTCAAAAAGCTCGTCGCCTCCTGACTTGCCTTCCCTCACCTCGTAGTCAGCTTCCCCTGCGGCGCAGCCCGCCCCACCCCTCCTTAGGTGACCTCGAAGCTGAGTAGAGCAGTGAACAAGCGAGTCCTCTTTCGTACCCTCGTCATTCTGGGCACCATCGCCCTGATCGCCGGCCTGGCCTTCTCCCGCATCAACGCCTCGCCACAACCCGACGCCGGCGGCTCCGGCGACGAGGCCCCCTCCGCCCCCCGCGTCACCGTCGAGCCGGTCCGCGCCACCAACCTCTACGACACCCTCACCCTGATGGGCTCGGTGCAGGCCGCCGATGAAATCATCATCCAGCCCGAGGTCAGCGGCCGCGTGGTGAGCCTGCCCATCGAAGACGGCCAGCGCGTGGAGCGTGGCCAGGTACTCCTGCGCCTTCGCGACGACGCCCTGCGCGCCGAGCGCCTGGTCGCCGAGCGTCAGGCAGCCCTCCTCGAAGCCGAATAAGACCGCCTCCAGGCCGCCCTTGAGCAACAAGCCGTAAGCCGCCAGGAGTACGACCTGGCGCTCGGCGAATGGGAGATCGCAAAAGCCGAGATCAGCCGCCTCGACGCCATGATCGCAGAACGCGTGGTGCGCGCCCCTTTCGATGGCGTCATCGGCCTTGTCGAGGTAAGCCCCGGCGCCATCGTCACCCCCGACACCCACATCGCCACCCTGCGTAACCTCGACGAGCTCGACGTGCGTTTTGAAGTCCCCGAGCGTTTCGCCTCCCGCATCCGCCTCGACCAACCCCTGCAACTTCGCGCCTTCGACTCCCAAAACCTCATCGACGCCCGCATCACCGCCCTGGAATCCGGCCTCAACACCCTCAATCGCACCCTGGCCGCCCAGGCAAGGTTGCAGCCCGACGCCTCCCTGCGCCCCGGCGCGCTTGTGCAGGTGCGCCTTATCCTCGAAGAGCGCCCCGGCGCCCTGACCATCCCCACAACCGCCATCACCGAATCGCTGGAGGGCTCCTCGGTCTGGGTGCTCCAAGACGACAACACCGTCAAAGCGCGCACCATCGAAAAAGGCGCCCGCACCGACGCCAGGGTCGAAGTCCTCGAAGGCTTAAGCGAAGGGGAGCGCGTCGTCGTCACCGGACGTCAGGCCCTCGAAGAGGGCGACAAGGTTCGCGTCGATGACTCCGACGACGCCCTCGACGTCAACGACATCGTCCCCGAAGCCACCACCCCGGGCATGCGCAACCAGTGGTTCTCCGAAGAAGTGCTCGAAGAAACGCTCAAGGAGGCCCCATGAACGATCTGGCCTCCATCAGCGTCCGGCGCCCCGCGCTGGCCACCGTCTTCGCCATCCTCGTCGTGCTCTTCGGTAGCATCGCCTACTTCAACCTGGGCATCCGCGAGTTTCCCGCCGTCGCCCCCCCGGTGGTCTCGGTCATCACCACCTTCTCCGGTGCCGACGCCGACGTCATCGAAAACCAGATCACCGAAGTCCTCGAAGCCGAGATCAACTCGATTCAGGGCATCGACACTCTGGAGTCAGTCAGCCGCCGCAACCGCTCCAGCATCCGCGTCCAGTTCGCCCTGGGCACAGACCTTGACCGCGCCGCCAACGACGTGCGCGACCGCGTCTCCCGCGCCCGCGGCGACCTCCCGCCCGACGCCGACCCGCCCACCGTCGAAAAAGCCGACGCCGAGGGCCGCCCCATCATCTGGATCCGCGTCACCGCTGGATCCGCGTCACCGCCGAGAGTCGCGACGTCCTCGAACTCACCGAGCTCGCCGAAACCCGCATGAAAGAGCGCCTGGAGACCGTCCCCGGCGTCTCCTCGGTCTCGCTCTGGAGCTCCAAAACCTACGCCATGCGCCTGTGGATGAGCCCCGAGCTGATGGCCTCCCACGGCGTGACCGTCCACGACGTCAGCAACGCCATCGCCGAGCAAAACCTGGAGATCCCCTCGGGCCGCATCGACGGCGACACCGTCGAGCTCACCATCAAAGCCCCCAGCCGCCTGGCCACCCCCGAAGACTTTTCGCAGCTCGTCGTCGCCCGCCGCGGCGACCACGCCGTCAAATTTGAGGACATCGGCTCCGTCAACTACGGCGCCATCGAGCGCCGCGAGATGATGCGCAGCCACGGCCAGCCCTCCATGATGACCGTCGTCACCCCCCAGGCCGGCGCCAACCACATCGCCATCGTCGACGAGGTCTACGCCCGCCTGGACTCCATCCGCGCAAACCTCCCCGAAGACGTGCGCGCCGAGGTCGTCTTCGACGGCACCGACTACATCCGCGCCTCCATCGACGAGGTGGTGCAGAGCCTCTTGCTCGCGCTGCTCATCGTCACCGCCGTGATCTTCCTCTTTCTGGGAGACTGGCGCACAACACTCATCCCCGTGCTCGTGATCCCGGTGGCCACCATCTCCAGCGACTTCGGTGGCCTGCCCGTGCAGTTCGCCGTGCAAAACCTCGACAACGAGCGCCTCCGCCAGAACCTCCCCCGCTTCTTAAGCGAAGCTCGCCAGCGCCCCGAGTTTGCCTTCGTCGACGTCGACCTGCAGTTCAACTCCCCCGGAGCTGCTCGTCGAGATCGACCGCGAACGCGCCGCCGCCCTGGGCATCCCCATCCAGCGCGCCAACCAGACCCTCCAGCTCGCCCTCTCCGAGCTCCGCGTCGAATATTTCCTCAAAAACTCCAAACAATACGACACCTTAGCCCAAATCCCCCGCGAGAGCCGCGACGATCCCCATGACTTCCGAAACCTCTACGTCGAGAACGACGCTGGCGCGATGGTCTCCCTGGCCGACATCATAAAAACCTCCGAGAGCGCCGGGCCTCCGCTTCGTTTTCGCTACAACCGCTACAACACCGCCACCTTCTCCGCGCGCCCCGCACAGGGCTACACCGTGGGCGACGGCGTCGCCGCCATGAAGGAAGTCGCCGAACAGCTCCTTGACGACTCCTTCGCCACCGCCCTCAAGGGGCAGACTCGCGACTACGACGAGAGCTCCAACGCCCTCTTGCTGGCATTTTTGCTGGCGATTGTGCTCGTCTACCTGGTGCTCTCCACCCAGTTCGAGAGCTTCCGCGACGCGCTGACCATCCTGCTCTCCGTGCCCCTGGCCATCACCGGTGCCCTGGCCGCGCTCTGGTTCTTTGGCCAGAGCCTCAACGTCTTTAGCCAGATCGGCATGATCATGCTCATCGGGCTGGTGACCAAAAACGGCATCCTCATCGTGGAGTTCGCCAATCAGCTGCGCGCTGAAGGCGCTTCGGTGCGTGAGGCCGCCCACGAGGCCTCCGCCCGACGCTTTCGCCCGGTGCTGATGACCTCCATCTCCACCATCTTAGGCATCCTGCCACTGGCGCTCGCGCTGGGCGCCGGCGCCGAGAGCCGCGTCCCGATGGGCATAGCCTTTATCGGCGGCATGCTCGTCGGCAGCTTCTTCACCCTCTTTGTGGTGCCCGCCCTCTACACCTTCATCGCTTCCCGCAAGATGAGCGCCGCCCAGCGCGCCGCGGCCAGAGTTGAGGTCGACGTGCCCGAGGGTTTTGAGGCCTGAGCGCTCGCCATGGACCGCTCCCGCCAGCGCAAACGCTGGCGGGAGTTACCCGCTTTCGCCCTACCCCTCCCGCATCGCCCGAATCCTCTCCCGCTCCGCCTTCTTCAACCCCGCCACCACACGCTCATACGAGTGTTCGATGAGCTCCCGCAACAGCTCCGGGCGCACATCCTGTCCCAGCATCACCGTGTTCCAGTGACGCTTGTTCATATGGTAGCCCGGCAGCACCGCCTCATAACGCGCCCGCAGCTCCACGGCCCGCTCCGGCTCACACTTGAGGTTCACGCTGGCCGGCTCCTTCTGCACGTTCATCAGCAAAAAGATCTTTCCCATCACCCGCATCACCAGTGTGTGTTCATCAAAAGGAAAATTCTCGCTGACCTCCGGCAAAGCCGCCGCATAGTCATGCACCTGCCAGATATCCATCTTCAATACCTCCTCATATCCAACAAAAAAGGCGCCTCCCCCGGCCAACTCTTAGCCGCGGCAGACGCCTTTCGTCTTAACCCGATATCTTCTCGAGCATCAGCTCAGGGCGCACTCGGAGCGCTGCCGCCCGGAGCAGGACCACCCGGAGCCGGCCCGCCCGGAGCAGGACCACCCGGCATGCCACCACCAGGCATCCCACCCGGAGGCATCATCGCCACCTCCTGACAGGTCTTCTTGCCTTCTTCCCCCATGCAGGTGGTGCGCTGGTCGGCGCACTCATAATCGAAAGAACAGGAGTCGCCGGTGGCCACCTTGCCCTCAAACATCGTCTGGCAGGGCTTGTAATGCGCCTCCATCACCGGGCCGGCCTGCATCATCATCGCCTGCAAACGCTGCATATCGGGCTCCTCGCCCATCGGCCGATACTCCCCGCAGACCTCCGACTGGGTGCCCAGCTGCCCCATGCACTTTCCAGCCTGCTCGGCATCATACGCCACGCGCCCGGCCTCCACCGACGCCGCCAGCGACTCCCCGTCGACGCCGGTCTCTTCGGTCACGATCTCAAAGAGCTCCACGCAATCTTCCCGACGCGGCATCGGCAGGTTCGCCTCTTCGATGCGCCCCATAAGCGCGCGGAACTTCTCCAGCGCCTCCGGGCTCTGCGAGGCCATGCTCATCCCCGCCATAAAGAAGGTGCCCGCCACCGCGCTCTTCAACTCCATATTGCCGCAGGAGTCATACGCCAGACACAAAGACTCGACGAGTTTGGGGCGAAACTCCTCCACGCTCACCGGCACCGCCGGATCGTGGCCACCGTCGAGGCGCTCACCGGCCGCCTTGAGGTTCTCGGGCCGCTCGGGCTGGGGCACGGCCGTATCGCCAGCGGCCTCGGCCATGGGCGCGGCCTCCTCACCGGCAGCCTCGTCGCCAGCGGCCTCCTCACCCGCAGCCTCACTGCTCTCTTCAGCCGCTTCATCGGTCGCAATCTCGGTCTTCTTGCAGGCCACCGACCCCAGCGCCAGCATCCCCACCACCAGCCACTTCATCCCTCGCATAACTCTCCTTAACTCGAACTTTTGCGTGCACTGCGGCCCTGCCCGCGAGAGCAGGAGCCTGTCATGATCGAACGCGGGCTGCGCGTATGGGCGGCACCCTAACACGCCGCCACCTACCCCTCAATGAGTTGCCCTCTCAACAAACTATACCCTTATATACAGGTGCACCCCAGCGTCTCACATTGAGGCGCGGCACCCAGCGGACACGCACAGATCCGCCCGCACTGCGCGTCACTCTCGCAGGCGCGACTTCCGGTAGCCACACCACAAAAGGTGCGACATTGTCCGTCCATCGCGCACCCCTGAGTGACGCCGCCGCACGTCCGGCGAGGACACAGCCCTCCACAGCCATCCTCAACCTGCGCGCGGCACGAGAGCCGCGCCTCACTGCAATCCGGCATGCAGCACTGCCCCTGATAGCACACAAAACTCGAGTTATCGGTACCGGTGCTACTGCAAAGCTGCGGATCCGGCGTCAACTGACACCCCCGCGTCTCCGTCTCCACCTCCGTCGAGTTGATCGAGCAATTCAGGTTCGTCGTACAACGCCCGATCGTCCGGCTACGCATCTGCACCCCACCGGCCGCACAGCTATCTCGCCCCGCCTCTGGCTCACAATCGCTCCACTCGGACCACGCCCCAAACCCACACACATCCCCCGGCTCCAGTGGCGACGCCAGCGTGCAACTCTCCTCCCGGCTCGCGCGCACAACCTCCTGGCAACTCCCCCCGGCACACTGCCCCTGATACGTCGTCACCATGCGCACGCCCTGCGCGCTGCAAGCCTGCCCCTCACCGGGCAAACACGCTCCGAGTTCCACCCGCTCATCTCCGCAGACAACCTCATCGGTGTCGATCTCACACGCCGCGTCATCGGCCACGCGCCGCACCTCATTGCCCGAAAATACCGCCACGCAGCGGGCCGCCTCTCCGTCTTCGCTCTCACAGGCCAGCGCCCCGACCTGGTAGACCCCTACCCCGCGCGGCGCACACACCTCTACGTCGGCCCGCTCACACTCACGCAGCTCAAGCACCTCATCGGTGGCGCAATCATCCACGCTCGCGCAGAACTCGCCAGCCTCACACCCCGGGCAGCTCCCCCCGCAATCCACGTCCGTCTCGTCGCCGTCCTGCTGCCCGTTGCCACAATGCGCCTCCCCGCAGCCCTCCTCGCCAGGCACACAGGTATCGGGCTCCTCCGCATCGATCACACCGCTGTCGCCATCATCCACGTCACCGGCCCCCGAATCGGCCCCCGCATCCAGATCTCCCGGGCCAAAGACCACCGCGTTGGGATCGTCGAGACATCCGGCCAGCAGCAGCATCGCCACCGCCCACATCACCACCAGCCGACCTCGCATCGACCTCTCCTTAACCCGCTCACAACCCATCACTCACTCTCACTGCCACACGCCAGGCCTTCGCCAAACAGCCTCACGTAGATGTTGATGAAGATTCGTACGACGCCGTGAGCAGAAGTTGATGTCGATGGATGCGAAATTAAGAACACCTCAGGCAAAACACGAAACACAAACGATGCTCTAGCATCGTCGAGGCTTTGCAACGCAGCCCGAGGTGCTTTCAATGCAGCAGACGCGACATCAACAATAGCTTACGGCGTAGCAACATGACGTTATCTTCAGGCAGCGTGCCACGCAAACCGCACAACTTCCGCAGCTCCCCGGCCTGACTTTCGCCCCACCTTATGCTACGAGCTTCGCCAGCGAACTCCCCCCTCCCACGGAGCCCCCCATGTCCCCTCGCCACCTCCTGATGGCGCTCGCCATCCCCGCCCTCACCGCCTGCTCCTCCCCCTCCACCACCCCGGAAGATGCCGGCAACGCCACCGACGCGCCCACCTACCAGGACGACGCCGACGCCACCCCCGAGCCCGACGCCGACGCCACCCCTCAGCCCACAAGCCTGCGGGTGGCCACCTTCAACACCTCCCTCTTCGGCAGCGAAGCCGGCGACCTCGTAGAAACCCTCGCCAACCCCGATGACGAGCACCCCCAAAAGATCGCCAACGTCATCCAGCTCGTTCGCCCCGACGTCATCCTCCTCAACGAGTTTGACTTCGACGACGAGCAAGAAGCCGTCGACCTCTTCGCCTCAAACTTTCTGGAAGTCGCCCAGGCCCAGGACGGCGAAGCCATCTCCTACCCCTACCGCTACCAGTTCACCTCCAACACCGGCATCGCCTCGGGCTTCGACCTCAACGGCGATAACGAAGTCGGAGACACCGTCGGCACCCAGGCCTACGGAAACGACGCCTTCGGCTTTGGCCTCTTCCCCGGCCAGTACGCCTTCGCCGTTCTCTCCAAATACCCCATCGACCTCGAAGGCATGCGCACCTTCCAGAACTTTTTGTGGAAGGACATGCCCGACAACCGCATCCCCGAAGACTTCTACAGCACAGACGCACTCGAGGTGCTTCGCCTCTCCTCCAAAAACCACGTCGATCTTCCTATTGAGGTCGACGGACAGACGATCCACCTGCTGGCCAGCCACCCCACCCCGCCGGCCTTCGACGGGACTGAGGGCCGCAACAAACGCCGCAACGCCGACGAGATCCGCTTCTGGCACGACTACATCCGCCCGGCTGCCTCCGACTACATCTACGACGACGCCGGCCAGAGCGGCGGCCTCGAAGAAGGCGCGCACTTTGTGATCGTCGGCGACCTCAACGACGACCCGGTCGACGGCGACGGCCTCGACGCCGCCGACCTGCTCGTGGCCGACGCCACGCTCATCGACCCGCAGCCCGAGAGCACCGGTGCGGTCGCCTCCGGCACCGCCCGCGAAGGCGCCAACCTGGAGCACCAGGCCGACCACCGCTTTGATACCGCCCGCTTCAACCCCAACGTCGGAAACCTGCGCCTGGACTACGCCCTGCCCTCGGCCACCCTCCAAGTCACCGGCCAGGGCGTCTTCTGGCCCGCCTCCACCGAGCCGTACTTCGAGCTGATTCAGGTCAGCGACCACCACCTGGTCTGGGTCGACGTCGCCTTCCCTCAGAGCGACGACTAAAGCCTGGCCTTCGCTCCTCGCACCTGCGGCCCTTCAAAGGGCCGCAGGCCTCCCCGATCCCCGATCCGTTGATGGCCTTCTGGGCTTTTGCTAGGGATGGAGTTGCCCGCCGCGCCTGTGCGCGTCGCTCCCCCGGAGCCTCCCATGAACCTCCCCCACCTCCCCATCGCACACTCGCCATTGCGCCTGGCCTTCGCCTTGCTCCTGGCCCTGCTGACGCTCGGCGCCTGCTCCGGCGACGACGCCAGCTACGGCTTCGACGTCTGCGAGCCGAGCTGCCCGCGCGGCTACTACGTGGTCACCGACTGCCAGGGCCAGGCGGAGTGCGAACATATCGAGACCTGCGATGGCAGCGTGCTGGCCTGCGTCCCCATCCTCACCTCGCCAGACGCCGGCGATAATGATGAGCCCGACGCCGCCCCCGACACCTGCGAAGAACCTCCCCGCTGCCCCACAGGCTCCGAGGAGGTCGCCACCTGCCCCACCGACCGCTTCTGCACCCGCGTGACCGTCTGCGGAGAGAGCGCGCTCTGCCTCGACCCCCTGGCCGTCTGCGAAGAGCCCCCGGCCTGCCCCCAGGGATGGGTCAACGACACCAGCTGCGACGACTTCGACCCGACCTGCGCCGAGCTTCGCCACTGCGACGAGACCTTCCGCTGCCGCCGCTGTGACAACCTCCCCTCAAGCTGTGATGAAGGATTTGAGCAGGTCGAATCCGACGCCTGCGATCCCGACGCCGGCTGCGAACAGGTGCTCACCTGCCAGGGCTACATCAGCTGCGCCCCCATCACCCCCGATGAGTGCACCGAAGAGCCGACCTGCCCCGACGACTTTGAGCGCGTCGACGCCTGCACCGCCGATCATCCCGAATGCCAGGTCATCGAGGTCTGCGACCAGGAGCTCGCCTGCGCCCCCATCACCGACACCTGCGACGAGCCCCCCTCCTGCCCCGAGACCTACCTGCCCGTCGGCCAATGCGACGACCTCATCCCCGGCTGTGAGACCCTGGAAATCTGCGGCGTCACACTGGCCTGCGCCCCCCCCGACGCCTGCAATCCGGCCGCCTGCCCCGAAGGTTATAGCGAGATCCCCGCGGAGCGCTGCATCGACGACACTTGCCGCATCATCGACGACTGTTACGGAAACGTCGTCTACTGCGCACGCAGCTAAAGCCCCCCGGCTTCACCTCACCACTCCCCGGGGGGAGCAGCCGTCGCCGGCACGGGCACCGCGCTCACAGCGCCCTGCTCCTGCACCACGCCAGACGAAGAGATGCCCGCCACCTTGCCCGTCACCACACGGTAGATCGTGATCGCCCCGGCCACCTGCAGCGACATGCCAAATACGGCAACCGCCAGGTGGACGATGAAGATCGCCACCACGACGGCAAAGAGCACAAGCTCACTCCCCAGAAAAGCCGCGCCGATGGCGACCACCCCACCCACAAATTGGGAAAACAACACCATCACGATCTGCAGCGCAAAGATCGCCATCCACATCACGATCGCCTCGACCGGGTGTTTGGAAACCAGACGCAGGTTCGCCTCCAGGGCCTTCACCGGTCCCAACCCCTCGACCATCATGAAGTAGACGTAGGGCATCAGAAGCGACATCACCAGCAAGCCTGGAAGCGCAAAAAACACCGCGCCCACGACAAAGAGCGCGCCCCAGATCATGCCCCCTACGCCCACCTGCCACCACCACTGCGCCATCGGCAGCTTCACCCCCTCGGCGGCATGCGCTGCCTCATACCCCTTTTGATGAGCCTGAGCGAACGCCCACAACGCCATAGGGGGCCCAATAAGCAGCGCCAGAAACCCCAGAAGACCGTTCGTCACGCTCAACACCGTCACCAGCAGGATCATCGGCACAATCACCGCACGCCACGACGCTGACCACACCTCAACAAACTCTCGCTTCAAAAGGCTGAAGTTCATAACTTTCCCCGGATTTTTGTCGAAGAGGCTCCTGCCTCCCCGGGTCATCTCGATGGCGCCGCGCCACAACGATACGACCTCCGCGCCGCCCCCATGTACGCGCCCTTCGGGCGCCCTCTACTGCAGCACTTCACGCCAAAACGACACCCTGAGTTCCTTCCAGAAGAGCAGGGCTAAATCGTTCATCTGCGGGTCCTCGATAGCCCCCCGCGATAGCACGTGAGTTCTCCTCGCCATCACCCCCGATGCTACGTCACCATACCACCGAGTCGACCTCCGACGATGCAGCTCCCGCGCCGGCCACCGAACACTCACTTGTGTCGACCGTCTGACCCCGTAGCACGCGGTACGTCGTAATCGCCGCAGCCACCTTGATGGAATAGTTGATAGACATCGCGACGATAAACCCAAACGCTATCACCGCCCACATCACCCACGTCGAGTTTAATAACTCATAACCCGGGCCATTCACATCAAGGTACGTCAGATACGCCGCCACTGGTGCAAGCCATCCCAACATGAAAAGCACCCACGCTCCCACCACGCTCGCAAGCCAGAATACAACCACACCCCCCAAACGACTACCTGCGAGGCGTACGTTTGTCTTCAGCGCCTCCACCGGCTCCTCGCCCTCCACCATGATGAAAATTAGAAAAGGCATCAGTAGTATCTGCGCCGCAATCGACGGCACGAAAAAAAAGACAAGGCCAATCAAGTTAAACCCGAAGAGCACCACTACGCCGCGCATCGCACGTACGAACCACGACTTCATCGGAAGATGCACCCCCTCCTCGGCATGCACCGCTTCATAGCCGACTCGATGCAGGTGAACCCACCCCACCACCAATCCCATCATCAACGGGATGGCCGCGTATATGGCCGTTATGGGATAGAGTGAAAACACGCCCGCCCACAACCCGAGCGCCGCAAACAACGGCAACATATGCAAGACCACCTGGCGCTGGCTTAAACGCCACACGTGGAAAAATTCACGAAACCACCCGCTGAGATTCATCAAGCCCTCTCGCCCATATACACATCGTTTCGGCTCACCACTCTACCGGTGCCCCGGACGAGGTCTGCACCACCTTATGCCCGCCCGTCTGCACTGCATCGACCGACTGCCCCCGCAACACCCGGTAGGCCGTCACCGCACCGGCCACCTGCAGCGACTGCCCCACCACCGTCACCGCGAACAACACCACCGCCCCCACACCCATAAGTGCAACCGTCGGACCTTCAACCCCGCTCGCGGACCACACAATGGCTCCCATCAACACCCCGACCACCGGCATCAAAATCACCATCACCCCGAAAACGAGCGCCAACCACGCCACCACGATCTCCGCCAGGCGATCGCCCGCTAGCCGCACGTTGGTCTCCAACGCGTCGATCGGCCCTCTTCCCTCCACGGCAATAAAGAGCAGGTAGGGCATCAGCACCGCCACGATCACCAGCGCCGGAAGCACAAAGATGCTGCCCACCATATAAAGCGCACACCACAGGCCGTAGCCCAGCATCAACGACAGCCAGTTCTTCTTCACCGCCTCAATCCCGGCTCCAAAGGCCAGCCGCGTCCCGCTCTGGCGCACCGCTTCATATCCGAGCACATGGAGGTGGGCCCACGCCAACACAAACACCACCATAGCCACCGGCGACAGAGCGAGCGCCGCCATCGGCGAAAACATACAGAGCGCGACGAAAGGAAACGCCAGCGCGTACATGATCAGGGAGTGGACCATCACCGGCTTGCGACTTTCTCGCCACACATAAAATACGTCACGCTTCCATTCACCGAGATTCATCTCAAACTCCTCTGCCAACACTTCATGAAACAACTCTGGGCCTTTGCCCGCACACCTTGCCACACTCGCCAACGCCTATCGACCCATCACCAGTAAGGCCCCTCATCGGCCCGCGACGCCTTCTTAAACCCCGGGGCCGCCTCCGACGTCGCCTCATCCTCATCATCAAACACACTGTCGCCGGCAAGTCCGCTGCGCTCAACTTCAAACACGCCATCGTCATCGAAGCCCTCAAGATCCACCTCAATGCCATCTTCGACGACCCCGGATGAGCGGGGAGCGCTCTCCACAAAATCCTCGTCCGCCCCCTCAACCGCAACCGGCGCGGCCGCCGCCATCCTCTCCATTCCCGCCCCCAAAGCGGCCTGCGAGGGCACCGCCTGGGGTGCGGTCGACGCGGACGCTCTCCCCGCCGACGCCACGGCTCCCCCGGCCGGCTCGGAGGCGACCGCGTCGGTGTTGTCCGCGATCATCCGATACGTCGCCACCGCCGCAACCACCGGCAGCGGTGCCAGGAAAAACGCCCCGACTCCGGCCACCACCGCTACCAGCGCCATCATTCCGCCGACTGCCGGCCCGGCAAAAAGCCCCAGGGTCGTGGCCACCACCGTCGCCACCCCCAGCGCGCTCAGCCCGACAACGAGCGCCGCGTAGTACATCAACCAGTACACCACCAGCGCCACCCACCTGCCCTGGGCAAGCTCGATGTTGCGCCGCAGCGCGTCGATGGGGCCCTGCTTTTCGACCATTACGATGACCACGTAGGGCAGCAGCACACCGCCGGCCACCACCCCCGGTAACACCAGCGCACCGGCCACACTGAGCATCAACCCGTAGAAGACCACCCCCAGCACCACATCATCCCAGCGCTCAAACGCCTCCTGCGAGGCATCCCCGAAGGAGGTCGACTTGCCCGTCTCCGCGTTGCGAAAACACTGCAGATGCACCGCCCCCGTAAGCCAGGCCATCACCGGCAGCGCCACTGCCCAGAACGCCGCGATCGCCAGCGGCGACCCCACCCGCTGCACCAGCATCCCCGGCACCGCAAACCCGATCGCACAGGCCAGAATCACCAGCCCCAGGTCCACAAAGCTGACCTTCCAGACCTCTTTGACCTCATTGACCCAACGCCCCAGTTCCATACGTCCTCCCTGCACCAAAGGAGCCACCCCCGCGACGTCGCGCTCGCGTTGGCCCGCTCAAAAATCACTCCATGACATGATGCGCTGAGAGTAGCGACCCGCCCCGACTTCCTCAAGCTCCCCCCTCACATCGTCACATAACTCAACCTGCACCCGCCCCGGAGCGCAGCATCATTCGTCGCACACGCCGCATCGCGCGCGCGACCTCATCCTCATCTTCATCGACCACCCCGTCGAGAAAATCCTCGTACCAGTCGATAACATCCCCACTCACCGCCAGCGCCTGCTTCTCCGCCTCCTCCCGAGCGCGAAGCTCATCGCGCTGCTCAGGGCTATCCTTGAGCATCTCGCGTTGAAAAAGCAGACGGTAGGACGCCACCGCCCCCACCACCGGAAGTGGAAAAACAACAACCGCAACCGCGATCCCCAACACAATCGTGAACCCCACGCTCTGCGTCCCCCCGGTCGCCCCGAGCACTGCACTCACCGCCCCTCCCACGACCCCCACACTCACAAGCAGCCCGAAGATCGCCAGCCAGCACACCGCCATACGCAGCCACATCCCCTCCACCAACCCAAGCGTGCGCATCAACCCACCCAGCGGACTTCGCTTCTCCACCATCACCACGGGCATAAAAGGCAGCAACAGCCCCCCGACCAGCGCCGCCGGCAGCACGAAAGCCCCCGCGACAGCCATCGCACCACCCCACAACACACTTGCCAACAACACCACATCATAACGCTCCCAACATCCCCCGAACGCTCGCCAGATCGAGCTCGACTCCCCCCTTCCCACATCCTCAAACGCAAGCTCATGCATCGCTCCCCACACCACTACCCCGCTCAACCCACTGACCGTGAGCGCCAACGCCATCAAGGGCGCACTTCCCCAGGCGACATACATCAGCCCCGCCACCACCCCGCAGTAGATCACACTCACCAGAAACAGATTCGCCGCACTCGCCAGCCCCACCCTCCAGACCTCTCCCAGAAACTGCCCGATACCCATACTCGCTCCTTTGCACCTCAGAAGCCTCACCTCAGCCCCTCCGGCACACGCATATTGACCTCGAATGCCCCCACCCTAACGAGCGATACCCGCCAAATCAAAGCACCTACGCCCCAAACCCTCTCCCCACCCGCAAAACTATTTGAAAAAACAAAAAAGCCGGCCTCCCCTCAACAGGGAAACCGGCTCTTCACTTCACATTTTCAACCCGAAAGCCGCCCAACCCGAGCGCACTCAGGGCGAAGTCCAGCAAGGAGCAAGGAGGAAGCTGTGGCAGCGCCACCGCGACGACGCTGGCTTCGTCCTGATGCGCTCGGCACCCGCAAAACTCCCAACCCGAGCGCACTCAGGGCGAAGTCCAGCAAGGAGCAAGGAGGAAGCTGTGGCAGCGCCACCGCGACGACGCAGCGACAACGCTGGCTTCGTCCTGATGCGCTCGGCGATGAAGCTGTAGCAGCGCTACTGCGAATCCCAGACGACGCAGCCAGCGTCGTCCTGATGCGCTCGGCAAAGGCGCTTACTCTACGATCTTGCCTTCCTTAGCGAACGCAATCTTCATGCGCTCGCGCTTAAGCGCCAGGCGGTGCTGCTCGAAGATATCCTCGGGCACCATCTCATTTTTGGAGCGCTCTTCGAGCTCGACCATCGCGGTCTCGTAGCGCTCCAGGTCGCGGCGGGCGCGCTCGATGTCGATGTCGCTGACACCGCTGCACCCTTCGGTGAGCACGGTGACGCGATCGTTGAACACCTCGACATAGCCCTGCTCCACCAGGAAGTGACGCGTCTTGCCTCCCTGGGTCACGATCATCTCGCCAACACCCAGCACCGAGAGGATCGGCAGGTGGCCCGGCAGAATGTCCATCTGCCCCAGCAGACCCGGCAGAACCACGTCGTCGACAGGCTCGCTGAAGACCGCCTTCTCGGGGGTCACAACTTCCAAATGCAGCGTCTCGGCCATCTCTTCGTCCTTTCAAACCGCGCGTTAAGGGCCGCCTCCACATCGGTGGCGGGCGCCCCTTAACGCGCCAAACTCAACGCCGCGCCCCACTCGGAGCGCGGCAAAAAAGCGATTACGCCTCAGCCGCCAGACGCTCAGCCGCTTCGCGGGCGTCATCCAGCGTACCCACCAGGTAGAAGGCCTGCTCGGGAAGGTCATCAACCTCACCGTTCACAAGCGCCTTGAACCCGGCGATGGTGTCTTCGAGCTTCACGTACTTGCCCTTCATGCCGGTGAACTGCTCGGCGACGTGGAAGGGCTGCGAGAGGAAGCGCTGGATCTTACGGGCGCGCGCCACGACCAGCTTGTCTTCCTCGGCCAGCTCGTCCATGCCGAGAATGGCGATGATGTCCTGAAGCTCTTTGTAGCGCTGAAGCACCGACTGCACGTCACGCGCCACCTGATAGTGCTCCTCACCCACGATCTCCGGGGTGAGAATCTGGCTGGTGGAGTCGAGCGGGTCGACCGCCGGGTAGATACCCAGCGACGCCAGCTGACGCGAGAGAACCGTCGTCGCATCAAGGTGAGCGAACGCGGTCGCGGGCGCGGGGTCCGTAAGGTCATCGGCGGGAACGTAGACGGCCTGAACGGACGTAATCGAGCCCTTGGTCGTCGAGGTAATACGCTCCTGAAGCGCGCCCATCTCGGTGGCCAGCGTCGGCTGGTAACCGACCGCGGAGGGGATACGGCCGAGAAGCGCGGAGACCTCCGAGCCGGCCTGGGTGAAGCGGAAGATGTTGTCGATGAAGAGAAGCACGTCCTGGCCTTCCGAGTCGCGGAAGTACTCCGCGATGGTCAGCGCGGAGAGCGCCACGCGCGCACGCGCTCCGGGCGGCTCGTTCATCTGACCGAACACCAGGGCAACCTTGGACTCTTCCCAGGTGCCGTTGGCGCCCATGATCCCCGACTCCATCATCTCGAAGTAGAGGTCGTTTCCTTCACGGGTACGCTCACCGACGCCGCCGAAGACCGAGAAACCACCGTGGGCAAGCGCCACGTTGTTGATCAGTTCCTGAATCAGAACCGTCTTGCCGACGCCGGCGCCGCCGAAGAGGCCGACCTTACCACCACGCGAGTACGGGGCGAGGAGGTCGACGACCTTGATGCCCGTCTCGAACATCTCGCTGGCCGTGGACTGCTCCTCGAACTTCGGAGCCGGGCGGTGAATCGGAAGGGTCTGCGTCGCTTCAAGCGACACGATCTCTTTGACGTTGGTCTTCGAGACGGTCACATCCGTGATGTCATGCACGTGCTTAAGGTCGCGCACTTTCACCGTGTACGAGGTCTCGCCTTCCTCGGAGATGATGCCGCGAACGACCTTGCCGTCGTTGAGACGCAGCACGCTGATCTCGTCGACGGGCTTGCCGGCGACGTTGAGAATACGACCGAGCACCTCACGACCGACCGGCACGTTGATGGGCGCGCCGGTGTTCTTGACCTTCATCCCACGCACCAGACCGTCGGTCGAGCTCATGGCGATGGTACGCACCACGCCCTCACCCAGGTGGAGCGCAACTTCCAACACCAGGTTGTCTTCCTCATCGGAGAGACCCGGGTTGGTCACCAGCAGCGCCGTCAACAGATCGGGCACCGCGTCGGTGGCGAAGGCCACGTCCACAACCGGACCAAGGACCTGCTTGATGGACCCAAGTTTTGTGGCCTGCTGGCCCGCTTCTGTGTTCACCGGTTCTGCCGCCATATCGATACTCCTGAAATTCGGATTGCTTAAAAGGGTAAGGCCCTCTCAGGCCTGTTTTAGCTGTTGAGCGATTCGGAACCGCTGACGATCTCGACGATTTCTTTGGTGATGTAGGCCTGACGCGCGCGGTTGTACTGCAGGGTGAGCGACGCGATCATGTCGGTGGCGTTGTTGGTGGCGTTATCCATCGCCGTCATCCGCGACGCCTGCTCGCTGGCCTCACTCTCCAGGAGCGCCTGCAGCACCTGGACCTCGATATGCCCGGGGAGAAGACGCCCGAGAAGCGTGTCGACGTCCGGCTCGTAGATATAATCGGCGCTGGCCTGCACATCGTCGGCCTGCTCGTCGTTGGTCGCAAAGGGAAGCAGCGGATGCACCATCTGCTCGACCGCGATCGCCGAGACGAAGCGGTTATAACAGATGTAGACCGCCTCGTAGTCGCCCTGGAGGTACTCGTTCATCGCCTCCTGGGCGATGCGCTTGGCCTGGCTGTAATCGATCGCCCCGATCACATCGTCGTAGCTGCGCACAACCGGGTGGACGCTGCGCCCGTAATGACCCGCCGCCTTGCGACCCACGGTCACCACATCGACCTTCTCGCCGGCGGTGACCAGCTCTTTGAGGAAGCGGTCGACCCGACGAAAGAGGTTGGTGTTAAAGCCACCGCACAACCCGCGGTTACTGCTGACCACGATCACCAGCGCCTTCTCCCGCAGCTCGCGACGGGCAAGCAGGGGGTGCGACTCCGGATCCACGCGCGAGGCCAGGCTATCGATCACCTCCCCCATCTTGACCGCATAGGGGCGCGAGGCCTCCATACGCTCCTGCGCACGGCGCAGCTTGGCGGCGGCGACCATCTTCATCGCCCGCGTGATCTTCTGGGTGTTCTTGACCGACCCGATCCGCTTGCGGATGTCCTTGAGATTTGGCATGTCGACGTCTTCTTTGGTGGTGGAGAGAGCCGCCCGACCCTTCTCGCTTTTCAGCGCGGCCGGGCGGCCCTTTAAACTTCAATCTTCGCCGCTTGAGAGATTACTCGGCGGCCGCCGCCTCACGCTGCGCTTTGAAGTTCTCGGTGTACTCTTCGAGGATCGCCAGCACCTTCGCCGTGACCTCGCTCTGCCCGTCGGTGCCCGCCTTCTTGCCGAACTTCTTGTCGCCCTTGATGGCGTCCCAGATCTTCGGATCTTTGCTCTCCGCGAAGCTGTACAGGCCCTCTTCGTACGCTTTGAGGTCGCTGACCGCCAGCGCGGTGAGCAGGCCGGCGTTGGCGGCGAAGATGATCATGACCTGCTTGGCCGCATCCAGCGGGCTGTACTGGGTCTGCTTGAGCAGCTCCACCAGTCGCGCGCCCTTGGCCAGCTGCGCCTGGGTCGTCTTGTCGAGGTCGGAGGCAAACTGGCTGAACGCCTCCAGCTCGCGATACTGCGCAAGGTCCACGCGGAGCGTACCGGCGACGTTCTTCATCGCCGAGATCTGCGCGGCACCACCGACGCGGCTCACCGAGATACCGACGTTAATCGCCGGGCGAACACCGGCGTTGAAGAGGTCGGTCTCCAAAAAGATCTGACCGTCGGTAATCGAGATGACGTTGGTCGGAATGTAGGCGGAGACGTCGCCGGCCTGGGTCTCAATGATCGGCAGCGCGGTGAGGCTACCACCACCCTCGGCGTCGCTCATCTTGGCGGCGCGCTCGAGCAGACGGCTGTGAATGTAGAAGACGTCCCCGGGGTAGGCTTCACGTCCCGGCGGACGACGAAGCAGCAGCGAGAGCTCGCGGTAGGCCACGGCCTGCTTGGAGAGGTCATCGTACACGATCAGCGCGTGCTGGCCGTTGTCGCGGTAGTACTCGCCCATCGCAACGCCGGAGTAAGGCGCAAGGTACTGCAGGGGCGCCGGCTGCGAGGCCGTCGCCGAGACCACCGTGGTGTATTCCATCGCACCAAAACGCTTGAGCTTCTCCACGGTCTGCGCAACGGTCGACTCTTTCTGACCGATGGCGACGTAGATGCATTTTACGCCGGTGTCTTTCTGGTTGATGATCGTGTCGATGGCCACCGCGGTCTTACCGGTCTGGCGGTCACCAATGATCAGCTCACGCTGACCACGACCAATCGGCACCATCGAGTCGATGGCCTTAAGGCCGGTCTGCATCGGCTCGCCAACGCTCTGGCGCGGAATGATGCCGGGGGCCTTGACCTCGATACGCGAGCGAAGGTCGCTCTCGATCGGGCCCTTGCCGTCGATCGGCATGCCCAGCGCGTTGACCACGCGGCCTTCCAGCGCCGGACCCACCGGAACGTCGACGATGCGACCGGTCAGCTTGACCTCGTCGCCCTCAACAATGCCGCGGTCGCTACCCAGAAGCGCAACACCGACGTTGTCTTCTTCCAGGTTGAGCACCATCCCGTAGACTTCGCCCGGGAACTCCAGCAGCTCGCCGGCCATCGCCGACTCCAGACCGTAAACGCGCGCGATACCATCACCGATCGAGATAACCGTACCCGTCTCGCTGGTCTCCATACGCGAGTCGTAGTTCTCGATCTGCTTTTTGATGATGGAGCTGATCTCTGCGATGTTAATGTCCATCTTGCACTTACCCTTGAGCTCGGGGGTCACTCATATCCCGGTAGGCCGACTCGCATCTCGCAAGCTCGGGCCGGGGCAACGGCGCCCTCGGTGATCCGTAATTAGACTTCTTTGAGAATCGCTTCGCGCATCCGCTTGAGCTGAGTGCGCACCGAACCGTCGTAGATCGAGCCGCCGACCCGCGCGACGACCCCGCCGATGAGAGCCTCGTCCACCGACGTCTCCACCAGCACCTCTTTACCCGTCATCTTCGCAAGCGCCGCCTTGACCTCGGCCAGCTGCGCGTCGCTCAGCGCCGTGGCGCTGCTCACGCGAGCGCGAACCCGGCCGGCCTTCTCGTCGACACCGGCGCTGAAATCCTCGGCGATCTCGCGCACATAGCGCAGGCGATCGCGGTCGAGGAGCAGCATCACAAAGTTCTTAAAGAGCTGATCCCAGCCCTGCTTCTGAGCCAGCGCTTCGATCACCGCGCGGCGCTCCTTGAGCTTGACCCCGGGGTTGAGCAGCGCCTGACGCAGCGTCTCGCTCTGATCAAACGCCTCGCTCAACCAGCTCAGCGAGCCGTGAATCGGCTCGAGCTTCTTCTGCTCGCTTGCGAGCTCGAGCAGCGCGCGGGCGTATCGTCGGGCTACCGGTACCTTTGCCATATCTACTCCTGATAAGCGCTCTGCTCAGACCGGAACTTCGGCGGTTTGAGGGCGCCTGAAAACCATTCAGTTCTTAGCCGCCGAAGACGCCTTGCCCAGCTCGGCAACGTAGCTCTCGACGAGCTTGTTCTGCACACCGGCATCCACGCGCTCACTCGCCACGCGCTGCGCCATCTCCAGGGCGGTGTTGACCGCCTGCTCTTCGAGCATGGCCACCGCGCGCTTGACCTCCTGCTGGATGGTCAGCTCGGCGTCGGCCCGCATCTTCTCGACGCTCTTCTTGGCGGCGTCGATCAGGCGCTGTTTCTCGCGCTCACCCTGAGCGTGGTACTCGTCGAGCATCGACTGACGATCGCGCTCCAGCGCCTCGAGCTTCGCGTTGAGCTCGGCCAGGCGAGCCTCGGCTTGCTCGCGGGCGAGCCTGGCGGCGTTCATGTCCGCCAGGAAGGTCTCGCGGCGGTTGGCAAAGAAGTCGCGGATCGCCGGGCCACCAAACTTGATGATGATCCCCAGGAACACCAGCAGGTTGAAGATGCCGGTAAACCAGTACTTCCAGGGGAAGCCGTGGCCCTCACCGGAAGCCGCCGCAAACGCAGGCGCGCTCACGCACACCAGGAGCACAAGCACCTGCACAAAGATCGCCCGCCGGGAGCCCGCCACGCGAAGAAGTTTCGAAGTCATGTTCTTGTCCTGACTAACTTAGGAGTGGGCGCGCCGTCCTTAGAAAGACGCGCGCTCAACGGCTTATCCCTGCGGGAGCACCTTCTGAACCATCGCCTCGGCCAGCGCACGGGCACGCTCGTCGATCTCGGCGCGGGCCGCAACCACGCGATCCTCGATCACCTTGCGCTCTTCGGCCAGCTTGCCGCCGAGCTCCTCGCGCACCTCTTCGAGGATATCGTCCTGCTCGGCCAGCCCCTGATTGCGCAGGGACTCGCGCACATCCTGGGCCTCGCGGCGCGCTTTGCTCAGCTTCTCATCGTAGGAAGCGGTGAGCACGGCGGCCTGTGCGTCCATCTCACCGGCCTCTTCGGAGGAGCCCTGCACGCTCTCTTCGCGTGCTTCCACCGTCTTGAGGTAGGGCTTGATCAGGACGAAGTTCAGGATCACAAAGACGAGCAAGAACGCGCCCATCTGAACGAAGAGCGTGCCGTCTATGTCGATCGCAACCGCTGCGACGAGCAGCGGACTTGAAGCGGTCATTACATCGATCATCGTGGCGCCTTTTAAGTCAGCGGGAAGTTGCGCTTCCCGCCTTATTTCTGGCCCTCTTGGCCGTTTTGCGGGAAAACCGTCGCGGCTTTAACACGGTGTTTTCAAAGGTGTCAAGGAAGGCATCTCCCGGGGGCTGCGCAAGCCGGCTGGCCCCATTTCTGCCGCGATCTTTCTTGACCGCGTTGGTCCCATCGTTATTGTAATGATCAGGCGCCCTCGGGGCGCTTTTTTTAAACCCGGTACCTGCACCCGATCCTTGATGTGCGCCTCTCATCTCTTTATTGCTGCTGGCTACCCCGCGCGCCGCATCCGACGCGCCCCACCGATCGCTCCACATCTGCGCCGGGACCGACCTGCCATTTGCCCGGCTTTCTCCCCCTCCGGGGAGCCCTGCTCGCCACCTCTTCCAAGCTCTGAGAAATAGCTTCGCGCCCGGGTCGTTATGGGACACGACCAGGCCGCTCGACTTGCATCCTTTGTCCTTCAGAAGTTGATGACCGTGAAAGACTCCAACGAGCAAGCACCCAACTCGCCCCGGCCCACCGCCTCCGACAGCCAATTTACCGGGGAGAACCTCGCGTTTATCGAGGATCTCTACCGCCAGTACCTGGAAGACGCCTCCTCGGTCGATCCGAGCTGGAAGCCGATCTTCCAGGAGTATTTTGGCGGCGACGCCCCGGTCAACAGTGGCGCCCCCCACTTCAAGCCCCGCTCGATCTTTGAGCCGGCCCGCGTCCCCACCCGGGATCTGGGTGGCGAGGCGGTCTGGGTGGATAAGGCCGAAGGGATCACGGTGAAGGCTCCCGGCCGCACCGAGGGGTTTGCCGCGCGCGTCGAGGCGATCGTGCGCGCCTTCCGCCTCCACGGTCACCTGATCGCGAAGATCGATCCCCTCGATCGTCCGCGCCGCCCCGCCCCCCCGGAGCTTGAGCCCTCGCTCTACGGCTTCACCTCCGGCGATCTTAAGGCGAAGGTCAACTACGAGCCCCTCTTCGGCTCCCGCGAAGTGACCCTGGGCGATCTTCTCCAGCGCCTGCGCGATCTTTATTGCGGCCACATCGCCGTCGAATACCAGAACATGCCGGGCAGCCAGTCCCGCACCTGGCTGCGCGATCGCATCGAGCGCAACGACTACGCCCCGCTCGATGTCGCCGCCGACGGCCCGCACATCCTCAAAAAGCTCGTCGACGCCGACGCCTTTGAGACCTTCCTGCATAAGAAGTACGTCGGCGCCAAGCGCTTCTCGCTCACCGGCGGGGAGTCGCTGATCCCGATGCTCGACTTCATGCTCGAAGAGGCCGCCGACTCCGGCGTCGAAGAGGTCGTCGTGGGCATGGCCCACCGCGGTCGCCTCAACGTGCTCCACAACATCATGAACAAGCCCGCTGAGGCGATGTTCTCGGAGTTCGAAAAAGTCCAGACCCCCGAGGAGTACGTCGGCAGCAGCGACGTCAAATACCACATGGGGTTCTCCAGCGATCACCCCACGCGCAACGGCAAGACCGTTCACCTCTCGCTCTGCTTTAACCCCAGCCACCTCGAGTTTGTGAACCCGGTGGTCCTGGGGCGCGTGCGCGCCAAACAAGATCGCCTGGGCACCGAGGCCGCCCGCCAGAAGCTCCTGCCGCTGCTCCTGCACGGCGACGCAGCCTTCTCCGGCCAGGGCATCGTGACCGAGTCGCTCAACCTGGCGCGCGTCAAAGGCTACAACGTCGGCGGCACCATCCACGTGGTGATCAACAACCAGATCGGCTTCACCACCAACCCCGAAGACGGCCGCTCCACGACCTACGCCACCGACGTGGCGAAGATGCTGGAAGTGCCGATCTTCCACGTCAACGGCGACGACCCCGAAGCCTGCGTGCGCGTGATGAAGCTCGCCATGCAGTACCGCCAGCGCTTTGGCGAAGATGTCATCGTGGACCTGGTCTGCTACCGCCGCTACGGCCACAACGAAGGCGACGAACCCCGCTTCACCCAGCCTGAGATGTACGGCGCCATCGACAGCTCCAAGCCGGTGCGCGAGAAGTACGTCGACAGCCTCATCGAGCGCCAGATCATGAGCGCCGACCAGACCGAGGCGGTCTGGAACGAGCGCATGGATTACTACGGCGAAGTCTTCAAAGAGGTGCGCGAGCAGCCCCAGCGCAAGTCCATCAGCAGCCTCGACGGGCTGTGGACGCCGTACCACGGCGGCGAACTCGAAGCCGGCGCCGGAAACGACGCGCCCATCAATGAAGATCTTTTCAAAGAGCTCGCCCGCAAACTCACCGAAGTCCCCGAGAGCCACAACGTGCACCGCACGCTGCGCCGCTTCCTCAAAGGTCGCGAGCAGGTCGCATCTGGCGAGGCCCCGGCCGACTGGGGCACTGGCGAGGCGCTGGCGTTTGCGTCGCTGCTGATCAACGGCACGCGCATCCGCATGACCGGCCAGGACTGCATCCGCGGCACCTTCAGCCACCGCCACGCCGCCCTCTTCGACACCGAGACCGGTGAAGGCTACTGGCCGCTGCGCAACCTCAAGGAAGACCAGGCCTCCATCGAGATCTACAACTCCACCCTCTCCGAGAACGCGGTCCTGGGCTTTGAGTACGGCTTTAGCCTCGACTCCCCCGACGCGCTCGTGCTCTGGGAGGCGCAGTTCGGCGACTTCGTCAACGGCGCCCAGGTCATCATCGACCAGTTCATCAACTCCGGCGAAGATAAGTGGAAGCGCCTCAGCGCGCTCACCCTCCTCCTCCCCCACGGCTACGAGGGCCAGGGCCCGGAGCACTCCTCCGCTCGCCTGGAGCGCTTCCTCCAGCTCTGCGCCGGCGACAATATGTACGTCTGCAACATGACCACGCCGGCGCAGTACTTCCACGCGCTGCGCCGCCAGGTGCTGCACAGCGCGCGCAAGCCCCTGATCGTGATGAGCCCCAAGAGCCTGCTGCGCCACAAAGACGCGGTCAGCCCCATGGAGGACTTCACCACCGTGGGCTTCCAGCCCATCCTCAAAGAGACGCGCGAGTCGGTGAACACCGAGAAAGTCCGCCGCGTGCTGCTTTGCTCCGGAAAGGTCTACTACGACCTCTGCGACTACGCCGCCGAGCAGGGCATCGACGATGTCGCCATCGTGCGCGTCGAGCAGCTCTACCCGCTCGAAGGCAAACTTCTTCAGGACGCGGTCGCGCCTTTCAAGAACTCCCGCGAGATCGTGTGGGTCCAGGAAGAGCCCAAGAACATGGGTTCCTGGCACTACATCTTCCCGCGTCTCATCGAGCTCTTCGGTGCCGATCCGCTTCCGGCCTACGTCGGACGCGTGGCCAGCGCCAGCCCGGCCACCGGTGCCTACGAGAGCCACGAGCTTGAGCAGCGCGCGCTGGTGACCAAAGCCTTCGCCGAGACCCTCGATTAAACCCCGACAAGCCCCCGGCGGGCTTGTGTTTCAGCGCCCAGGTCTGGTAACCCCTTGGGCGCGGCGAGGCTGCGCTTCGCCGATCCATGTTGTGTTAGTGAGCCCCTGTACTATTAGTTCTTACGTTGCACGCCTACGAGGCCTTACATGAGCGTACCCGTAGAGGTCCCCACCCTTGGTGAGTCTGTCACCGAGGCGATCATCGCTGAATGGCTGAAAAAAGAAGGTGATTTCGTCGAAGAAGACGAGATCATTGCCGAGCTGGAGACCGACAAGATCACCGTCGAGGTTCCCGCGCCGGTCGCAGGCACCATCAAGAAGCTGCGCTTTGCCATCGATGACTCCGTTAACCCGGGCGATGTCATCGCCGACATCGAGCCTGGCGAGTCCAAAGGCGGCGACGCCGGCGACACCAAAGCTGAGGCCTCGGCTGACGTGGCCCCCAAAGCTGCCGCGGCCTCCGACGAGGGCGACGGCGCCGACCACGATAAGGTTGGCCCGGCGGTTCAGCGCCTGGTCGAAGAGAACAACCTGAAGCTGGCCGACATCAAGGGCACCGGCCCGGGCGGACGCGTCACCAAGGGCGATGTGCTCGAGCACATCAAAGATGGCGGCAAGTCCAGCAAGAAAGCCGAAGCCGAAAAAGCCGTGGAAGCCTCTCGCCCCGCCGTTGATCAGGGCGCGCTCGAAGAGCGCGTGACCATGAGCAAGCTGCGCCAGACCGTGGCGCGCCGCCTGGTCGAAGCCCAGCACAACGCCGCGATGCTCACCACCTTCAACGAAGTCGACATGACCGAGATCATGGCGCTGCGCAAGCAGTACCAGGATCGCTTCGTTAAGAAGTACGGCATCAAGCTGGGCTTCATGTCCTTCTTCATCAAAGCCTCGATCGAAGCGCTCAAGGCCTTCCCCTCGGTCAACGCCGAGATCGACGGCAACGATGTTGTTTACAAGAACTACTACAACATCGGCGTGGCCGTCGGCGGTGGCCGCGGGCTGGTGGTGCCGGTGCTCAAGAACGCCGACCAATACAGCTTCGCGCAGACCGAGCAGGAGCTGGGCAAACTCGTCGACAAGGCCGTCAACAACAAGTTGACGCTGCCTGAGCTGCAGGGTGGCACCTTCACCATCTCCAACGGTGGCATCTACGGCTCGATGCTCTCCACGCCCATCCTCAACCCGCCGCAGTCGGGTATCCTGGGCATGCACAACATCGTGGAGCGCCCGGTCGCCATCGATGGCAAGGTCGAGATCCGCCCGATCATGTACCTGGCCCTCTCCTACGACCACCGCATCATCGATGGTCGCGAGGCGGTCAGCTTCCTGGTCCGCATCAAAGAATGCCTGGAGAACCCCGAGCGCATCCTGCTCGAAGTCTGATCCCTGGCGAGCAGCGCTCCCAGCGCGACCTTAAGAGGTCGGGGCCCACGCCCCGGCCTCTTCGCCCATATGGCCTGGTCGCCCCCGCGATCGGCGCGCTCGCGATGACCTCAACGCCCCTGAACAAAGGCTGTTGCTATGTATGATCTCGTTGTGATCGGTTCTGGCCCCGGCGGCTACATCGCCGCCATCCGCGCCGCCCAGCTCGACATGAAAGTCGCCGTCGTCGAACGCTACGCCACCTTCGGCGGCACCTGCCTCAACGTGGGCTGCATCCCGTCGAAGGCGCTGCTCGAGTCGAGCGAGCGTTACGAAGAGGCCAAAGATCATTTTGGCGACCACGGCATCATCATTGGCGAGGTGAGCTTCGACCTTAAGAAGATGCTCGCTCGCAAAGACGAGGTCGTCGCCAGCCTCACCGGCGGCGTGGCCGGCCTCTTTCAGAAGAACAACATCGCCACCTTCCAGGGCCACGGCACCATTGTCGACACCAAAAAGGTCGAGGTGAAGAAGGACGACGGTTCGGTGGAGACGCTGGAGACCGAGCGCATCCTCATCGCCACCGGCTCCAAGCCCATCACGCTTCCCGGCGTGGAACTCGACAAGGAGTACATCGTCGACTCCACCGGCGCGCTCGACTTCCAGGAAGTCCCCGGGCACCTGGTGATCATCGGCGCCGGCGTTATCGGCCTGGAGCTCGGCTCGGTGTGGCGTCGCCTGGGCGCCAAAGTCACCGTCATCGAATACCTCGATGAGATCTTCGGCGGCCGCGCCGACAAAGACGTCTCGCGCCTGGCGCAGCGCGTCTTCAAGAAGCAGGGCATCGACTTTGAGCTGGGCGCAGCAGTGACCGGCGCCGAAGTCAAAGACGGCAAAGTCATCGCCACCTTTGAGCAAAAGGGCGAGTCCAAGACCATCGAATGCGACCGCCTGCTGGTGGGCGTGGGCCGCAAGCCCTACACCGAAGGCCTGGGCCTGGAGAACATCGGCCTGGAGACCAACAAGCGCGGCTTCATCGAGGTCAACGCGCACTACGAGACCTCGGTCGAAGGCGTCTACGCCATCGGCGACGTGATCCCCGGCCCGATGCTCGCACACCTGGCCGAGCACGAGGGCGTGGCCTGCGTCGAGCGCATCAAGGGCATCGCCGGGCACGTTAACTACGACGCGATCCCCGACGTGGTCTACACCCACCCCGAGATCGCCTCGGTGGGCAAGACCGAACAGCAGCTCAAAGAGGCCGGCATCAAATTCAAGGCCGGCAAGTTCCCCTTCAAAGCCAACGGCCGCGCCCGTGCGCTCAATGATACCGAAGGCTTTGTGAAGATCCTGGCCGACGCTGAGACCGACCGCATCCTGGGCGCGCATATCATCGGCCCGCGCGCCGGCGACCTGATCGCCGAGCTGGCGGTGGCCGTGGAGTTTGGCTCCAGCGCCGAAGACATCGCGCGCTCCAGCCACGCCCACCCCACGCTTGCCGAAGTTATTAAAGAAGCAGCGCTGGATGTGGATGGCCGCACGCTCAACCTTTGAGCCAACGCCGCACCGCCTGTGAAAAAGCCCGCTCCCCTGCACAGGGGGAGCGGGCTTTTTTCGTGGATGCGCCGGGTGGCGAGCTACTCTTTGGGCCGAAACACCTCGTAGCCCATCTCCTCGCGCGCCTGATCGCCCTGGCGAATGACCAGATCGCGCATCGCCCGATCCAGGCCCAGCCAGGCCTCGCGCACGTGCGGCGGCACCTCAAACTGATCAAGCACATCGATGAGGATCTGGTGGCGACGATCGAAATGGCCCACGAGGATCGGCATCTTCTGGTGCGCCTGCCGAATCGGCGGCCCCTGGTAGTCGCCCTGACGGCTGCCGATATGCGCGTGCACATAGTCGATCTGCGAGGCGATCAGCGCCTCTTTGTCGCTCATCGCAAAGAAGAAGCCGATCATCAGATCGTCGAAGAGGCGATCGTAAAAGGCGCGCATCAACGCCTCCATGCGCGCGCTTCCGCCGACCTCCTCAATCACATCCCAGCCCGGATTACTCGTTGCCATAACTGACCTCTTAAACGATGTCGCGGCGGTGCACCGTCATCATCAACGCGCCCTCATACACCGAGCCCAGCAGGCGCTCGGTCGGGATCTTCCGCAGCTCGCCAGGCTGCACGCTGTGGTCGCCTGCCCAGCGCAACGCGCCCTGACTCAAGGTGACCATGCGCACGCGCAACGGCGCGGTGGCCAGCGACTCACCAATGACCTCGATCGGGAGCCAGATCGGCGCGAAGTCGGCCTGATCCGACCAGATCGTGGGCACGCAAAAGACAGGCATCGCCGCCAGCGGGGCGTTGGGGGCAGGGCTCTCAAAGACGTCGATGAGCAGCGGAAGCCCCAATGAGCGCGCCACCTCGGTGATCAAACCATCGAAGGCCCGCTCGGCCTTCCCGGCGCGCACCGACGCGAGGCGTCGCTCCCAGATCTGACGCGCGCGGGTGAGAAAACCGCTGTAGGCCCCCTGGGCGAGGCTCAGGGCGCGTTGTTTTTCGGCGTCGCTCAGGCTGGCAAAGCGCGCGTTCATGGAGGCTCGCGTCGCGGCAAAGGCCGCGTCGATCGCGCCCTCCATCTCGGCGGTGGCCGCCGGAACGCGGCGAGGCACGCCGACGCGCCAGGGCTGGCGCTCGCCCTGGGCCAGCGGGGCGCGCTTCTCAAAGGCGCGCGCGCCGAGCTGCCCTGCGCGCACCGGAGCAGCCGCACCTTGCAACGCCCGCTCCATCCCTCGCAGAAGATCGCGCAGGGCGTCGCGCTCGCGCGTCGACCAGCATAAAAGGGGCGTGCTCCAGGGGAGGTTCGCGGGCTCACTCAGGCCGGTGGCCTCGGAAGGTGGGTCGAAGACATTGAGCGAGAGATCTTGGCCAGAGGCCGCTCGCCAGCTCCCAAGGTGGCGGGCCTCCTGGTCGAGAAGATCGCGCCAGACCTGCGCCAGCTCGGCAAACGAGGGCCAGGCCTCAAGCTCGCCACTCTGGGGTGCGGCGCCCTCAGCGAGCACCTCGGCGACCAGGCGCAGCGCGCGCGCCTGATCCACACCCTGGATGGTGCGCAGCGTGCGCGCGGCCTGCCGCAGCGCCGAGCGCGGAGACACCCCGCCGCACTCCCACAACATCTCGGTGAGCGCGCCGGCGTGGCGTGCCCAGGGGGTCGTCTGCAGCGCGGTGCTGGCCGCCTCGACCGCGTTCTGGAGGTAGGGCACCTCACTCACGTCAAACCACTCCGGCCACCTCGGCTCAGCCGCGAGCGCGCGCATCAGCGGCTCGCGTCCGCTGGTATCGAAGCTCGACGCGGACTCGCTCAACCCGGCGATCAGCCCAGCATGACGCGCCTCAAAACGCGCCAGCCGCCAGCGCACCAGCGCCGGAATTCTGGTGGCGGCCACCGGCTTCGCCGCCGCATGCCGAGCGGCCTGCCCGGCGAGGTTGCGAACCTGCTGGTCGTCGCGCAGGCGTAAGAGCAATGAGACCAGGGTGGGTGAGAGCCCGAGAAGTTGCGCCAGCGTGGGCGCAAAGGCATCGGCCAGCGCCGGCGGATAGAGCTCCATCAGCAGAGCCGCGTTGACCTTAAGCGCCCCTGCTCCCGTCGCATCGAAGGTGGTGAGCACCGGGCGGCCGCGCTCCTGAAGCTGCGCAACCACCTCCATCGCCTCAAAGGCCACCACCAGGCGCTCGATGCGCGCGGCCTGACCCTCATCACCCAGGCCCGTCTCGGCCAGTGCACCGATGAGCGCCGGCAGGTAGCTCTCCAGCACCTCCACGACTACGCGGCGGGCGCGGTGGCGGGCCGCCTTCAGATCCGCATCTTCTCCCTGGATCGTTGCGACCTCTCTCACACCAGCTCCTGAACTCACCGCGCGCTGAGCTTCGCTCAGCGTCGCGTCATCGACATCACTCTTCGGGGGGTTGTCGCCAGTATCTTAGGCCCGGCGTTACAAGAATTGAAGTGTCGAACGCGAACTTCTGCTCTCCCACCCCCAAAAGTGCTGGCGAGCCCGGACCTTCACCGATGCTCCAGCCGCGATCAGCGCCCGAAGGGCGCGCCGTTGCGCGTTCACCGGTACGCGTGCAACGTGGCGCGACACATCGTGAGCGCGGCGGACTTCGGGAGACGCCGCCAACCCACTGGCGGCGCCGCCCCCACCCGATGCTCAGAGCGCTTCCAGCCCGTAGGGCCAGCTCACCGGCCCGGGCTCGGAGGTTTCGGTGCCTTCAATCTCGCGCCCGAGCTCGCTGTCGCCGTTTTCACCCCAGCACAGGAGGGCGCCGGCGGTGGTGATGCCGCAGGTGTGGATCTTGCCGGCCTCGATCTGCGCAAAAGTCTCGGTGGTGTCGACCTCGATCGGCACAAGCTCATTGCCGGTTTGCTCCACCCCGATCTGCCCGTGGTTGTTATAACCCCAGCACCAGGCCACATCATCGGGCGCGATCGCGCAGCTGTGAATGTTGCCGCTGCTCACGCCGCTGAGCTCCACGTCGGTGCCCACCTCTTTGGGTTCCAGAATGAGCGTGGTCGAGTCGTCGCCGGTGCCCAACCTCCCGGTCGACGCCGGCCCCCAGCAGAAGACGCGCGCGCCCCGCGAGGTGGCCATATCGGCGCAGGTGTGCTGAAAACCCGCCGCCAGGCGCACCATCGTCGCGTCTTCCACCTCCCCAACCGCTGTGGGTTCACTCAGGTTCTCGGTGCCCCCGTAGCCCAGACGACCATCGCCCCCTCGCCCCCAGCAGAACGCCTCATCCGCCTCCGTCAGCCCGCAGATATGCTCGGCGCCGGTGCTGATCTGACGCCACGCGCGCTCACCCGACACCGGCGTGGGCGTTGGCACAGTCCCGGCGGTGCTGCCCACGCCCAACCTCCCCGCCGGATTGTAACCCCAGCAAAAGGCCTCTGCGCCGCGTCGCCCGCAGGTCAACGAGTCGCCCGCGCTCACCTCATCCCAGTCGTCGAACTCACCTACCTGCACCGGCTCGAAGACCGCGTCGACATCAACCTCTCCGTTGCCCAGCCGCCCGTACTGCTGCTGCCCCCAGCACCAGAGCGTGCCATCGGTGCGAATCCCGCAGCTATGCGCTGTGCCCGCGCTCACCTGCGCCCAGCTCCCCTCAACCAGAAGCGGTACAAGAGAGCGCTCGGGCTCCAGGCTGCCAAGCTGCGCATCGGTGTTGTTGCCCCAGCACCAAAGCGTCGCGTCGGCCAGGATCGCGCAGCCGTGCGTCTCCCCAAGCGACAACGCGCTCCACTGAGGCTCCACCAGGGTATAAGTGCGCCGATCCTCGTTGCAGCTCTCCTCGCCATCGTCCTCCACGCAGGCGCGCACCACCAGCTCCACCTCCGGCTGCTCCAGCACCAGCGCCGCACCCTCTTCGCAGCCGACCAGCGCCTCGCAACTTCCATCCGCACACACCTCACAGGTGATCGTGCAATCCTCGCGGTCGGTGCACGTGGCCACCACCTCACCCAACGCCGCGCGGTACACATCGCCCTCGGCCGGCGCGCTCACCTCAAGCGCCGGCACCTGCACCGTGCGGAAGGACACCGTCTCCTGCACCTCCTCCCCCTCATAGCTCGCGCGAATCACCACCGTATGCTCCCCGGCGTCGACCTCCACCAGATATGGCGAGGTGCAGAGCTCGGCGGCGAGCTCATTGAGCTGACAGGTCGTCACGCAACCCGCCGGCTCGCAGGAGAAGGTCAGCGTGACCTCGGCTTCTGCCCCCTCAAAGGTCACGGGTGAGTCCACCGAATCGACCTCCAGTCGAAGATCGCCCGGCGGCTCCCCATCATCGGGCACATCGATGTCGGGCTCCTCGCCATCGGGCACATCCGGGCCTGCGTCGGCGTCAGGCTCATCGCCGTCGGGCTCACCGCCCCCGTCTTCGACGTCCGCGTCGCGATCTTCGGGGGGATCATCATCGCCGCACCCCGTTCCCACGCCCACCAGCAACATCACCGCCAGCACCAGCCCCCATCGCCGCCCGATCCTCATGCTCCCCCCTCATTGCCAGATAGATGCTCGCCGCACTCGCCACTGGCGAGCGCGCGCGCCCCTTTTTCGTTGCCCTCAGCTCTCCCGAAAGATGCGCGCAACCTCATCGGGGTCAACCGGATTAAACACCGGAACCTGCGGCCAGCGCGCCTCCAGCCCCTGACGCAACGCCCGCGCGTCGAGGTGGGCACCGGTCACAGACGTCGGGTTGTAGGTGATCGCCAGCAAGCGGCTGGAGTGCCCCACCCGCACCTCCCAGCTCCGCCTGAACCGTCGCCACAACTTCCCGCTCGGGTGCAGCGCTGTACCGTCGCCCACTACCAACGTCCGCCGGCGCTGCGTGCCCACCGCCAGCAGCTCCTCCAGCACCCGATCGCTCACAAGCCCCGGCACCACCACCCCCGCCGTCGACCTTCGCCATAACTTGCGCCCCTGGCTCAACCCCACCAGCCCCGAGGCATGCGGAAGTTCGCGCAGCTCGCCATCATCTTCGACCAGATACGCGCGCTGCTCGCGCTGCGCGCTCGCCAGCGCGTCGCGCCACATCGCCCGCTCCACCACCGGCAGTGTCAGCCGATCGACCACATCCGAGGTGCGCCGCACAACCTCCCGCACCGAGTGCCCCACCACCGCGCCGGTCGACATCACGATCGCCTGCGCCACCTCCGGATGCGCCCCCACCACCCGGCCGTACGCCCCGTCCACAAAGACCGGATTAGCCCCCAGCTCCTCCAACGCCCCCAGCGCCGCGCTCACATCCCCGCGGTGCCTCAACCCCGCCAGCACCACCTCGCCAGCGCCCCGGGCCCGGGCCACCATCACCTGCCCCAGTGGCGAGCTCATCCCTAACGCCCTGACGTACTCCAGCGGCGCCGTAGAGCGCGAGAGTGCCTGCTCCGCGCTCACCACCCAATGCCCCTCCCCCACCACAATCGCGGGCTTCTCCGTGCCCAGCAGCACATCGGACTGCTCCCCATCAATGCCGACCGACACAAGCCCCACCGCTCGCTCTTGCTGACGCGCGATCAGGGCGTTGAGTGTGGTCGTCTTCCCGCAGTTCTTCGCCACACCCACCACCGCCAGCCGCCCACTCTCCCACCAGCGCTCCCCCTTCGGCTCTTCGCGATCTTCTCCCTGACTCACGCCCTGCTCCTTGACGCCCAACGCCCATGCTCCATCAAAAAAACCAGCGACGGGTTACCCCCGCCGCTGGTTCACCGGACGCAAGCTGCGCGTCCGCTCTTAAGGCTCAGACCTTACGCACCGCGGTGGGTGAGCTTCTCCACCTGGTCAAGGCGCGGGTGCCCGTTGCGGAAGTCCTCCGCCGTCAGGCCCTTGCCGCCGTTGGCCTCGTCCATCTTCTGCAAGGTGCGCACGATGGCGTAGATCGAGGCCAGCACATCGCCGGTATGACCCAGCTCCGAGACGGTGTGCATGTTGCGAATCGGGAACCCGATCGAGGTCGCCGCCGCATCCACGCTCGCCAGGACCGCCGCCATCGCGTCGGTGCCGGTATCGCGGCCGCACACATCGCGCTGCACCGGGATCTCATGGGCGATCGAGGCCTCTTCAAAGAGGCGGTTCAAGAACTCGCTGGCCACCGCGCCCACGCTCAGCGTGTAGCCCTTGCCCATCTTCAGAGGGGTGAAGCGCTTGTCGCCCACACCCGGGGCCGCCTCAAGGTCGTGGTTCACGTCCACGCCGATCACCACATCGGGCTTCAGCTCGCCAGCGAGCACCCGGCTGCCGAAGCGGCCGATCTCTTCGTGGGTGGCGATGGCAAAGAGCACGCGCACATTCTTAAGCCCGCCCTCTTCCGCCAGGATGCGCGCGCACTCCGCGCTCACAAAGCAACCCAGACCGTTGTCCAGGTACGCCCCGGTGAAGCTGTCCGGACCAAACCCACGACGGATGGGGCGATCGAGCAGGATCGGATCGCCGGCGCGGATCCCCAGCTTCTCAACCTGCTTCTTACGATCGTCGCCGTGAAGGCCCAGCTCCAGATAAAGCTGCTCGGGCTTCAGTCCCTTATCACCGCTGCGCACCGCGCTGTCGGCGAAGTGAATCGCGCCCAGCGCTTCGATCGTGCCCCCGCGGATCTCGCGGTAGTTGCCCGGCTTCTCCGGATCTTCGCTGAAGAGGATCACTTCGTTGCCCAGCAGGGTCAGCGGCAAGAAGGAGTCGCTGTTGATCCAGATCTTGCCGTCGTCGGAGATGCTGCGCACCTGCATGCGGATCTTGTCGGCGTGACCGATGATCATCACCGTGAGGCGATCGTCCTCACCCGGGTGCGTGTCGAGCACCAGACCGGCGTTGCCGCGGAACTGATGCACCGCCCAGCCTTCCATCTTCACCTTGTCGAAGCGTGGCTTGAGCACCCCGTAAGTCATCGCGCCTTCCAGACCGATGGGGCTGGGGGCGGCGAGTATGTCGCGCATAAAGTTAAACTGCGCCTCGGGCATCGACTCGTTCCACGGTTGCTTCGTCTCGCTCATAATCTCACTCATCTTGGGTTGCGTGAACTTCCGGGCTCAACCTAGTGACCACACAGGTCGCTGGCAACGCTCGATTATGACGCGCCGCACCATGCCCGGGTTCTTCAGAGAAGTTGCGCGCACCGCACGCTCAAATGCGCGCGGCCAGCGTCTGCAAACGCTTGAGGTAACCCGAATCATCCACACGGCGCACACCGCGCACCCGCAAATCCAGGAAATGCTCCACCGAGGCCAGGTCCATCGCCTCTTCGGCCCCCTGCAGCTCGGTCGAGTCGCGCTCCCAGACCCGCACCACCGCGTAGAGCAGGTAGGCCAGCTCATCGACCAGTCCGCGCATCTCCAGGCTCGCTGTGGCCTGCTGCAAGCTCAGCACCCGATCGACCTTCGCCGAGAGCTCGCCCAACATCTGGGCCAGCTCATCGGCACGCGCCTTCTCCTTGCCCTTCACCTCATCGAGCAGCCCGCTCAAATACGCAAAGAAGCCACCGTGCACCTTGTAGCGATGCATATCGCGCAACACCTGCATATACAGCGTGTTGTGGGTGCCCTCCCAGTTCTCATAGACGATCGCGTCGCGCAGAAGACGCGGCAGCACCGAGAAACTCTCAATGGCCCCGTTGCCGCCCAGCACCTCAATGCCCTGCACACACGCCCAGCGCGCCGACATCGCCGTGCGCGACTTGTTGATGTTGATGGCCATGCGCAAAAACTGCCCCTCGCGCTCGCTGGCCTTCCCATCATCGAGGCGATCCTGGAGCGCCGTCAGGTGGAAGTTCGCCGAGACCATCGCCTCAAGCTCCGCGCGCACATCGGCCAGGGTCTCCTGCACCAGCGGATAGTTGATGATCGCCTGGCCAAAGGCCTCCCGATAGTCCGCGTAGAGCTTGGCCGTAATGTACGCCCGGCGCATCACCCCGCAGCACCCCACCGCGTTATAAAGCCGCGAGGTGTTGATCACGAGGTTCATCATATGCTTGAACCCCTCGCCGACCTCCCCCATATGAACGGCCCGTGCGCCGCGGAAATCGCACTCGCCAGACGCCATCGAGCGCGTGCCCAGCTTATCTTTGAGCCGACGCACATAAAATTCATTAACCGACCCATCGTCGAGCTTGCGCGGCACCAGAAAAAGCCCCAGCCCACGGGTGCCCTCGGCCCCCAGCTCCTCCATCCGCGCGGTCATCAAAAAGACGTCGGCGTCGATGTTTGAGCAGAACCACTTCTCGCCATAGATGCGGTAGCTGCCATCATCCTCGCGCACCGCCCGGGTGCCGTTGGCGCCCACATCGCTGCCACCCTGAATCTCGGTCAAGAACTGCGCCCCCTCCAGGTGATTGGCATACTCAGCATCGAGAAAGCCCGGCAAATACCTCGCCTTCAGCTCCTCGCTCCCCAACTCCTGCAAGACGCGAATCACCCCCGCGGTGCACGCCAGCGGGCAGTTATGCCCGGCCTCCCCGTTGAGGCTTGAGAGGTAGAAGCGGCTGAGCGCCCCCATATTATTGGGATGCTCCGCATACGCTGCCATCACCCCCGAGCCGTAAATATATCGTCCGGCCTCATGGTAGGTGGGGTGATGATCGATCTGCTCGACCCGCTCCCCAAACCCCGTGTAGCGGCTGAGCTGTGGTAGATTCGTCGTCTCATTGTTTTTGCGCACCACCTCATCAAGCTCACCGAGCACCACCTCCCCGAACGCATCGAGCGCCTCCTCCAGCGCCTCCAGCCGCTCGGGCCGCGCGTAGCGCCGAATCACCCGCTGAAAATGGGCGTCGGCCTGGTAGGCATTATGGCGCTGCGCCTCCCCAAAATTATTAAGCGCCTGACGTCCACGCGCATTGGGCTTCGGCGTCTCAAAGCCGGGATCGATCGAGTCGGCCATCGTCTCACTCCTTCGATGCGCCCGACGGGTAAGCGAGCGCTCACGTTTGGTGGTTTTTGCAACATCTCAGGGCGATGCGCGCCGTGCGACTGCGCTCGGCACCATCGGACCGGGCAAACCTACACACCGCAGACAAACACCGCAAAGCCCCCGAATCTCTTCCTCACACGCTCACCCCGGCACCGCACCGAACTGCTGGTAGAGCATGTACATCAACGCCACGATCAGCAGGATGAGAATCAGACTCATCATCGTCACGATCGTCATCGGCGCGACCAGCGGCTCTGGAAAGATAAGCCCGATCAACCCCTCGCGCCGCGGCGGAAGCCGCGGCCGCTCCGAGTCCTCCGGCTCCAGCAACATCAGCGGCAGCGGGCTGCGCTCCCCGGTCGTATCCAGCGCCTCGCGCTGCGGCGGGATGTACACCGAGGCATCCGGATCGCGCACAAGCTGCGTCTCGCGCATCCGCCGAAGCCGGTCGCGCACCTTGGCCGCATCGCGCGGCCGGCGCTCAACCTCTTTCTCCAGAAGTTCGCAGGTCAACTCAATGACCTCCTCCGGCACCGCCGCCCCCACCCGCGCCCGCAAATTGGGCAAAGGTTCGGTCTTATGCGCGCGCATCAGCGCCAGATCATTATCCCCCTTATACGGCGCCTCTCCCGTCAACGCCGTAAAGAGCAGCACCCCCAGGCTATAGAGATCGCTGCTGGCCGAGGGCCGCTTCCCGTCCACAAGCTCCGGCGCAATGATCCCGGGCGTGCCCGCGACCTGCCCACCCTGCGTCAACTCCCGATCGCGGGAGAGCAGCTTGGCCACCCCGAAGTCCAGCAGCTTCACATGGATCCGCCCGTCGCGCTGTCGGGTGAGCATGATGTTATCGAACTTCAGATCCCGGTGAATGATCTGCTGGCCGTGCGTCTCAATGAGAGCCTCACACACCTGGGCAAAGACCTCCAGGATGTCGGCCAGCTTCAAGTGCCCCCGCCGCAACGCCTGGCGAAAGGTCACCCCGTCGACGTACTCCATCACAAGGTAGGTCAGCCCGCCGGCGTCGGTGCCCGAGTCGATCAGCTGCACCACATGCGGGTGCGCAATGCCCGAGACCAGCTCCACCTCCAGCTGAAAGCGCTCCACCAGCGAGGGATCGCCGGTGAGCGTGGGCTTGAGCACCTTCACCGCCACCGTGCGGTTCACCGAGAGCTGACAGGCTTCAAAGATAATGCCCATCCCCCCGGCGTTGAGCACCCGGTCCAGACGGTAGCGTCCCTCCAGCACTCGACCCACCAGCATCTGCGGGGTGTCGAGTGGCTGCGTCGAAGAGCGCCGCCTCGGTGGCGTTTTGTCGGTGGGCTGCGTGGTCATCGTCAGACGCTCGCGGGGCTGCCAGCCTTCATCCATCCAACATCATCAAAGAGGCCCCACCATAAACCCTCTGCGCTCAGGCCACAAAGCCCCCGCGCTTATCACCAGATCACGAAGGGCGCCGCAGGCAAAGCCTGCGGCGCCCCTACTCCGTGCGATCGTAAAAACCTGGTGCGACGCGAGCGCGCGCCCGGCGCGCGCCCCCACCCTGAACTTAAGCCCGGGAGGTGTTCATCGGCGAATCCCCGCCGCGCAAGATCGCGCCGAGCCCGGTCTGGCTGGGCATCTTCTCATGGGGCAGCACCACCACCTCGCCGCCCATCTCGATGACCACCTCGGCCAGCTCATCGTAGACATCCTTGGCCAGGGCCTGCTCACTCTCTTCGGCCCCGTCGTCGAGCTCATGGACCTGCCCCAGCTCGCGGTCGAAATCCCCGCGCATCTGCGCACTCTCATCGAGCAGCAGCATATGCACGCGCCCCTCAACCACCCGACGCGCGACCTGCGAAAGATCGATCTCGGCGCTGCCCTTGCCGTAGCTGCGCTCCCAGAGCTCCAGCGCTCGCTCCACCCGGGACTGAGCCTGGGCCTCAACGATCGGCCAGGCGCGCTGGTGAATCTCCGCGTCGCTCCAGAAATGCACGTTGCCCTCAATCCCCGACTCCACAAGCTGCGAGAGCCCGGCGCTGCGCGCGGCGTCGTGGAAGATCGGATGGCAGAAGTCCACCGCCGCAAGGATCAGCGGCCCCTGCGCCTCCCCCAGATAGTCGGCGATCGCCTCACTGACCCGCGTAAAATACTGCTTCAGATACGCCTTATGCTGATCGCGCCCGCCGCCGTGACCATGCACCATCGGCGACATAAACCCGCCCGGACGGCCGTTGCGCGGCCCGGTCGCCGAGCGCAGCATCAGCCCGTCCTGATCTTTCTCCTCTTCGAGCTTGAGCGCGTCATGAAGATCGCGGGGCAGATTCTCAACCTCCACCGGCGAAGCCCCCGAGACGCTGCCCTCCCAGAAGTTGACCTGCTCCTCGCCAATGGCCAGCACCCAGTAGTTCGCCGGCGTGGCCAGCATCCCCAGCAAGGGACGCGTGTGGAAGTTGTCGCCCACCACCACCTCATCCTCAAAGGTGCGCGGCAGCCAGTAGACCCGCTGAAACTCCGGCGAGACAAAGAGCGCTACGCCCTCCCCCGACTGATTCCAGAAGTCGCGATCCTCAACCATCGCATAGAGAGGCTTGAGCATCGCCTCACTCCCCTCGGCGTCGAGCACCTCGGCCGCCTTGATCCTCCGCTCCGCCTCCTCCAGATGCCCACGCAACTTCAGACGGTTGACCTTCCCCGTCATCTCCCGGCGCTCCACAGGCATGTAGATCGAGATCGCCGGGGTGGCGTTGACACCCACCAGCTCGCGAAATTCGGTCGTCCCAAAGCGGTCCATACGTACTCCTTCATCCGTTGGATTGATGTGCAACAGAGGCTCCCCACCACCGCCTCCGACGCCTCCCTGGCGCTCTCGAAGTTGTAAGACCGAAGCCCCCCACGGCAAGCTGCGCGGCGCCCCATTCCCCTTTAGTTTCAAGACGTTACAAGCCCTCACCCCGCCCCCACGCCCCCCAAAAAACGCCCCGACCCAACGCGAGCTGCGCTCATCATCCCCCTCTCTTACACTGAGCTCAGGCCGAAGGCTTCGCGCCCGCGCCCGCGCGCGTCCCATTCTCCAGGTTTTCCCTCATCCCCGGCCCCGGCACGCCCTCCACCCGCACCGGCGTCTCCAGGTAAAGCGACTGGCTGGGGAAGGCAAACGAGCCCCCCTCTTCGTTGACAATGTCCATCATCGCAAAGAAGAGCCGCTCGCGGATCGCGTGCCACTGATACCAGGTCGTCGCCCGCGCAAAGCAATGCACATAGATGTCCAGCGAGCTGGCTCCAAAGCCGGCAAAACTCACCACGAACTGCGTGTTATCCACGCCCTCATCCTCACCGAGAAGCTCGCGGATTCGCTCGATGATGCGCTCGATCACCGCCTTCGAAGTCCCGTAGGTCATGCCCAGGGTCGTGGAGATCGCAATAACCCCCTCTTTGCTCAGGTTCGCCACCGCCGTCGTAGCAATGTCGGCGTTGGGCACCGTAATGATCGTGCGATCAAACGTGCGAATCTGCGTGGAGCGAAGCCCGATCTCCACCACGCGCCCCTTCCCGTGCTCCGACTCCACCAGGTCGCCGATCGTAAAGGGGCGATCGGTGAGGATCATCACCGACCCAAACCAGTTCGAGAGCGTCGACTGCGCCGCCAACGCAAACGCAAGCCCCCCCAGCCCCAAACCCGCGATGAGGCTGGTCACATCGTAGCCCCACTGCTGAATGACGGTGATCACCATCACCACCAGCACCGCCAGCCGCATCACCCGCTTCAACAGCGGCACCAGATGATCATCGATGCCCGAATCCGTACGCCGGGCCAGCGCCTCCAGATACGCCCCGATCGCATCGACGACGTTGAAGATCATCCAGGCCACAAAGACCGTGCCCATCGTCTGCAGCACCAGCACCGTGACCTGATGCAACGCCTCGGGCACCTGCAGGATCAGCACCGCCGCGTAGGTCGCAACCAGGTTAAAGAGCCACCCCATCGGCCTGCGAATCGCCGCGAGCAGGCGATCGTCAACATCGGTCTCGGTGCGCGCGGCTAACTTCTTCAGCGGCCGCATCAGCCGGTCGAGCAACGTGGTGCGCATCAAGATGCCCGCCATCAGCACCACGCACGCAAGCCCCACCCGCCAGATCGCGATATCGAGCACATTGAGCGCCATCACATCGTCGATCACCGCCTCATAACTCGGCAGCGGCGAATGCCCGGTCGCAGTACTCTCCACCCCGCTGGCTTCCGCGCCCGTATCCTGAGCAAAGGCTCGCCCGACGCTCAGGCACATCAGCGCCCCGCTCGCCAGACCCACCCTCATCGCTCGACTCAACATGCTGCGCGTCCCTTGCATCATCGCTGCTCCGCTCGTTGTCGGTTTCAGAAAGTCATGAATTGAATACGTCGACCCATTCCGGCCCAAACTTCAACCATCGTGCGGGGACGAACACAAACCGACCATCAAGACGAAAAAGATCGAAGGGATGATGGATCACTTCGCAAATCCATTCGCCTATATCGACGCCATAGTCTGCGGCTTCCGGGATGTTTTCCGCTCGAAAGATCTCGGCATACACCATAGCGACCCTTCCAGGCCCAAACACATCGGGTGCCTCATCGTGTACCATGGCAAGATCTCCCCATCGAAAATCTGGAAGTGACCGAAAAATCGCCTCAGCTTCATCATTGCGACACCGGCGCCGTGCTTCAGCTTCACGATGAAGCAAGTGTGGCACGTCCTGCGCAAGACCACAGTACATGGCTAAAAACGCGCCATAGTTCTCCAGGAGCTCCGGCGTTCTCCCCTCATGACGTATCACGCGTGTGAAGGTGCGGCTCATCAACCACATGGGGAGGTCGCACCATAACTTCGCGTCCAACAGTTCACGTAACTCAAGAGGATCGTCGACGCGTTCCCATACCCGAAGCAATTCGCGGTAGGAGTTCTCCCAGTCGTTCTCCGTCGTCGGAGGATCGGCATTCAGCCTCGATTGATAACGCCGGGCGACGTTGAGTAGGTTCTTAGACATGAGAACGCTCGACGTTTGGGCAAATCCTTAAAAAAGGTTTATCCCCAAATCCCAGACACAAAAAAACCAGCGCCCTCTCAGGCCCTGGTTCTTTTGATGATGCGGAAGGGGGGAGTCGAACCCCCACGGGCTTTTACGCCCACTGGATCCTTAGTCCAGCGCGTCTACCAATTCCGCCACTTCCGCCCGCTGCGTCGGGGGTTTCCCCCTCAGCGAGCTTGACGGTGTATAGGCAGATGCTCCGGAGGTGTCAATCAGAAAAATGCACGCCCCCCTAAAAATTTTACGCGCTGTCGGAAGCCCCGCCGCGCCAATACCCGGGCGCGACGATCATAGGGCCACACACGCCACGTGGAACCCGCTGAAACACAACAAGAAACCGCCCCTCACACCTCAATAATGCTCCAAAATACGACGCTCCGATCGCCGCGCCGGAGTCGGCGTTGTTTCAATCGCGCGCAGGCGCTAGGATCCGCCCACTTTATATGGCTTCTTTTTCCCGGCGGCCTCCCCGCCCCTGCTCGGAGTCTCCTGTGCGATCTTCCCATCTTCCCCACCTCCTCGCCGCGCTGCTGATTGCGCTGGCCAGCCTCACAGCCTGTTCCGAGCCCGATGGCCCGGCCGATACCCCCGACGCCGGCGACGAAGACACCTCCATCGACGACGTCGGCCCCGACGCCGACGCCGACGCCGGCCCGCAGAGCTGCGAGTTCCAGTCGGAGTGCGCCCACGGCACCTACTGCGACACCGAGGCCGGTGAGTGCGTTCCCGCCCCCGACTGCCCCGGCCGCCAGCACTGGGCCTCCTGCGTGGAGGCATTCGGTGAGATCGCCCCCGAGCTCGCCCGCCGCACCAGCTGCATCGAAGAAAAATGCGTAGTGCACTGCTCGCTCGATACGCACTGCCCCGCCGGCAACGTCTGCACCAACAATGGCCAATGCCTCCCCTTCACCGGTGAGATCACCGGCGAACACCCGGGCGGCGATACCCCCGCACCGCTTCAGGCCGGCGTCGCCAACGTGCTGATGAAGTTTCCCATCGGACTCTCGATGGGCGGCTACGGCAGCCGCGCGGCGATCAACGCCGGGCGCTACGTCGAGTCGCTGCGCCCCAGCCGTGGCCAGATGCACGGCCTCTACGCCCGCGGCCTGGCGCTCGACGACGGCACCCGCCAGCTGATCCTGCTGCGCGCGCCCATCATCTTCCCCTCCGGCGCCCTGCATGAGGCCGTCGCACGCCGACTTCAAGAAGAGACCGGCCGCGACTGGCGCTCAAGCCTGGTGCTCAGCGGCACGCACACCCACTCCGGCCCCGGCCGCCACTGGCATCTGCCCGCCGTCGAAGACGCTGCCATCCGCCTGGGCGTGCTGGGCACCGATGAGTTCAGCCAGGAAGCCTTTGAATGGCTCACCGACTCGTTTGCCGAAGCCGCCCTGGCCGCCCTCGACGATCTGGCCCCGGCGCGCATGGGCTGGGAAGTCGTCGAGAGCTTCGACGTCGACGACGCCATCTCCAGCGATCGCTGGGGCGCCACGCCCGCTTTCGATGATAACCGCGTGCTGATGCTCCGCGTCGACGACCTCGACGGCAACCCCCGCGGCGTGCTGGTGAGCTTCGGCAGCCACGGCACCCACAACTCCGGCGACTACATGACCGGCGACGCCCTGGCCGGCGTGGAGCGCGGCCTGGAAAAAGCCCTCGGCGAGCATTACGACCGCTTCGTGCCCGTGATGTACTTCAACCAGAACGGCGGCACGATGTCGCCCCGCGGCGACCGCTACGGCCACCGCGGCCCTCAGATCTTCGAGCGCATCGGCCAGCACTTCGCCGAGCGCGTCATTGAGCCCCTTACCCAGATGGAGACCACCACCGAGTGGAGCTTCAAGGGCCACACCCAGCGCTTCTCCATCCAGTACGACGACCTGGGCTATGAGCCTGGCGAGTTCGGCATGGAAAACAGCCCCACCCACGAGGGCGAGTTCTACCATGGCGCCTTCCAATGCGATCTTCCCGAAGATGGCGACCCGGCGACCTACGCAACCCCCGGCGAGTTCGGCTGCCAGGGCATCCACCAGATCGCCTTCCACCGCCCGGTGACGCTCTTTGGCAAAAGCCAACTCACCGCGCTGCAGCTCAATGACCTGACCATCGTCACCATGCCCGGTGAGCTGGCCATGGAGCTGGGCTGGGACATCCAGCGCGCCCTGCGCGACGCCTGGGGCATCGATCCTTTCAACTCTTTCACCTGGGGCTACGCTCAGGATCACCTCCTCTACCTCTCGCCGACCAACGTGCGTGGCGAGCGCCCGCCCTTCCCCGGCCACTCGCTGGTGGGTGACCTCGACGACTACCCCGACTTCACCTTCAGCTTCCTGCAAGGTGGCTATGAGGCGCAGATGGGCACCTGGGGCTACAAGTTCGGCGACTACCTGGTCGATCGCGCCGTCGAAGCCGTGGGCATCATGCGCGGCGAAGACGTCACCGTCAGCGTGCCGGAGCCCCTGCCCGATGAGTTCGCCCCCACCGGCCAGCCCACCTTCCCGATGGATCCGAGCGACCCCGATGATGTGGGCCGCATCATCGACCAGCCCCCCGCCCAGGTGGAGCGCCGCCAGGCCATCGACATCACCTGGCGCGGCGGTGACCCGGGCGCCGAGTTGTTCCAGGCCCCGCGCATCGCGCTGGAGCGTGCCGACGGCCAGGGCGGCTTTGAGCCCGTCCTCCTCCCCAGCCGCGCCCCTTACGATAACCGCGAGCCCGTCTTCATGACCCGCATCCGCCAGGGCGAAGACGACGCCTGGGAGTGGGGTGCCTACTGGGAAGAGACCAAAGACTTCCCGCTGGGCACCTACCGCTTCCGCATCGAAGGCCACTACCTCAACGCCGACACTGGCGAGCGCACCCCCTACAGCGCCACCACCGATAGCTTTGAGATCGTGCCCTCCACCGCCATGGTCATCGACCAGATCGAGGTGCTCACCCCCACCATCTTTACGGCGCGCGTCTCCTACCCGCCGGCCACCGAAGTCCTGACGGCCGGTCCGAGCGAAGATCGCGCCAAACTCGTCGGCTCCTTCCGCATGCACCACCCCGAGGTTGCCTCCGGCCTTCCCATTCCCGTGATGGCCGACACCGAGTTCGACGCCCTCACCGGCGAAGTTCGCCAGGGCCAGAGCGCGCTTACCTTTGCGGAAGTGACCGTGACCACCGCGCCGGAGACGGTTGAGGGCCGCAACAACGTGCCCGTCACCCGCGTCACCGTCACCCTCGACGGCGACCTGAGCGAAGGCGACGCCGACTTCGATCTGCAGCTCACCGACACCCTGGGTAACAGCGGCGAGCTCCTCACCACCCTGAACGTGGATCTTCCATGAGCATCCTCGATCACCGCACCGCCTGGCTGGCGGTGGGGTTAGGCCTGACGCTCGGCGTCGGCTGCAAAAACCCCACCGTCAACGCCCCGCCCCCCAAACCCACCATCGAAGATGCCCTGGGGCTGTGGGCCATCGACGCCTACCGCCTCGATGAGCAGGGCTGCACCCCGCAGCCCACCCAGGCTCCCATGGCCGGCATCGAAGCGCGCCGCGCCAGCAGCGAACTTCCTGCCGATACGCAGCCCGAGGCGCCGGCCGAAGCATCAACCGACGCCGGCGCCGAAGCTGACGCAGCCCCACCGACCCTCGAGCTCGCGGACTGCCCTGATTTTTCCAGCTGCGCCGATCTCACTCGCCCCGAAGATCGCCTCACCTGGAACGACGACAACGCCACGGCCAGCGCCAGCCACACCTACGCTTCGCCTGCCACCCGTGGCGAGCTCGAGAGCTGGTGCCGGGTCGGCCGCGTCGACGCCGAGTTCATCCTCGACGGACCCGCCGCCCGCCACACCCGCCAGCGCTACGAAACGGTGATCGCCCTCGAGGGCGACCTCGAATGCACTCCCCAGCTCGCCGAAGACCTGGGCGACGAGACCCCCTGCGTCACCTCCGAGGTCTTCGAACTCGTCCCCTACGAGCCCATCCCAGAGGCCAACTCGGCCACGGCCGGCGAACCCGAAGCCTCACTCGACTGAAGATCGCGCCGCGCGAACGACCGCAACGTCCTCGCCAACCCGGCACACCGCCAACCTTCAGCCGATCTTTCTAAATAAAGAAGCCCCGGCAGCTGACGCTGCCGGGGCTTCTTTCGTTCATCGCTTCTTAAGAGCGGGCGCGAACCTCTCGCCCGCCCTCACTGACCTCACTCACACTGCCCGCTGGCCGAGCAGCTCAGACCGCTGGGGCAGTCGCAGTCATCGTCGCACTGCGCCACGCTCCCGGAGGGCTCTTCGCACATGCCGGTGTCCATGTCGCAGACCTGACCGGTGCCGCACTGCTGGTTGCAGCTGCAGGGCGTCTCGCAGCTTCCGTCGACGCAGATCTCGTTACGGGCGCACTCGGCGGTCGCGCGGCACTCCACGTTGGGATCTTTGACGCAGTAGTTGAGGCTTGAGCAGATGAACCCGTCACCGCACTCCGCGTCGCTCTGGCAGGAGGGCTCGCAGGACGCTTCCACGCAGATGTTACCCGCGGCGCAGTCACCGCTACGGCGACACTCCACCACTTCGCACAGCCCCTGACGGCAACGCTCGTTGGCGCCGCACTGCGCGTCATCGGAGCAGGTCGCCTGGCACTGACCATCGACGCAGCGCGCATCGGAGTCGCACTCTTCATTGAAGACGCAGCTCTCATTCTGGCGCACGCACTCGCCATCGATGCAGATCTCGCTCGACGAGCAGTCGTTGCGATCGACGCACTCCGGCGCGTCCACGTCCACGCAGCTCAGGTTGCGGCAGACTTGCCCGTTGGGGCAGGGGTTGTTGGTGCCGCACTCCGCGCTCTGCGGTCCGACGCACTCGTTATTCACGCAGCTCTCACCGAGCTGGCAGTCGTTGGCCCGCACGCACTCCAGCTCCGGCGAGGGGTTGCAGGTGCGAAGCTCCGTCTCACCGATGTTGGGCAAGCACTGAGCCGAGACACCCGTCTCACCGCTGATGTTGATGCAGCTGAACCCGGCCGGGCACTCGTGGTTGTACTCACACGCCCGTCCACAGACCTTCTCACCGGTGTTTGTGGCCTGGTCGTAGTTGAGGCGAATGCAAAGCGCGCCATCTTCCACACAATCCGCCGACGACTCACACGCCTGGCAAAGACCGGATTCGCCGCGCACATCGGTGTCGGCCGCCTCACAGCGGTTGCCCACGCAGATCTGGCCCTCACCGCACTCCACATCGCTGTAGCACTCCGCCGAGTCCCACGGGTCGGTGTAGGGATCATCGGGGTAGTACGTCTCATCGCAGGTCGTGGTGCAGGTCGTCTCGATCCAGGTCTCATCCCAGCACTGCCAGGCGTCGCAGTAGGTTTGGACCATCTCGTAGTCGTAGCAGTCCACGTCGCAATCGTCGTCGTGGTAATCGGTCTCCGAGACAATCAAACAGCCCGGCAGCAGCGCTGCGACCACCAGCGTCGCTAACAGTCTCCACATCGCGTTGGCGTTCATCTTCTCTCTCCTCATCGTTATGGCGTGTGGCCGGCTGGCCAGAAAGCTCGCTCGGGGTCTCGGTTTACATCGTCGACACCCTTATCGACGACGCCCGAATTTTCTTTATTCAATCCGATCTTCATTCGGATCGCCAACTCAGTGCGATCAGACGCGCCCCCACTTTAACATCTCATTACACACGCGCGCTCGCCGCCCCTGGCCACATTCGCCCTCGTCTCGCATCTCCATAAACGCATCCTCTGGCAGCCGGACGCGCACCTCTTGCGTTCCCACCACATCGCGATCAGCCGCATAAATAAACGACTTCATCACCATTGATCTCGCTGACCTTCCGCGTCACGCGGGCGTCGCAACCACCTTCGCACAACGCAGCGCGTTCCCAAACAAGCGTCCTCCCGACGCGGATACCCTTTGCCTCTCAACCTTTTGACGCCCCTCCTACACTTCGCTACCCTTACGCAGTTGCGAGCAGTTTTCGGATCGCCCCGGCGAAAGGGTCGATTCGAGCTTCACTCCTCGCCAACCGGTGTTCACGCTCACTGACCCACGCTTGCCGACGGATAGATTCATGATCCAGCCATCCCTCTTCGCCCGCCGCCCCTCCGGCCTGACGCTGCTTTTAAGTGTCTTCCTCTCCCTCGCGCTCTTCGCCTGTGGCGACGACGAGGGCGACGGCAACATCACCGGCACCGACTCGGCCACCCTCACCGTCAACCCCACCCAGCTCAACTTCGAGCAGGTGGCCATTGGCGACTCCATCGCCGAGCTCATCGTCATCGAGAACACCGGTGAGGCCACCCTCAATGTCAGCAACTTCCAGATCCAGGGCGAGAGCGCCTCGGCCTTTAGCCTGGCCGAAGGCACCCCCTCCTCGTTGAGCCTGGCGCCCAACGAGCTCGCCGAGATCTATGTCGAGTACGCCCCCACGGCCATCGCGGCCTCCAGCGGCACGCTCAACATGCGCTCCAACGATCCGTCTCGGGAATCCTTCAACGTGGAGCTGCGCGCCGACGCGCCCTCCCCCCAGATCTTCACCCCCGAGATCGTCACCTTCGCCCGCACCCCCGAGGGAAGCGAGGAATGGCGCGTCACCGAGATCACCAACATCGGCTACGCCCCCCTTGAGATCGACTCCATCGAGCTCGACGGCCACTCCGACTTCTCCATGACCTTCCCCCAGCCCACCGGCGAAGAGGAAGAAGGCCAGTTCCCCGACCGCGCCAACGACACCACCGTGGCCCCCGAGGTCATCTTGCCCGGTGAGTCGGTCATGGTCCGCGTGATCTTCCTTCCCACCAGCTCGGACTTCCGCACCGCCGAGATCACCATTGAGAGCAACGACGCGGAATCCCCCCGCACCAAGGTGCTGATCTCCGCCAACAGCGACGCCCCCTGCCTGGAAGTCGACGAAGAAATCAACTTCGGTCAGGCCTCCATCGACAACGTCGCGCGCCGCACCATCACCGTCACCAACTGCAGCGCGATCGCCGAGCTGGTCATCGGCGGCGTCGAGTTTGAAGATGACGCCGGCGTCTTCGAAGTCGCCGAATCCAGCCTCCCCGGCAACCTCCCTACCGGCGGCGTCGCCAACATCGGCCCCCGCCAGAGCGCCAACTTCGTGCTCACCTACGCCCCGCTGGAAGAAGTCCTCAACGAGGGCGTCCTCAAGATCACCAGCAACGACGCCGCTCGCCAGTACACCTACGTCGACGTCGTCGGCCAGGGCTCGCTCCTGACCTGTCCCAACGCCCGCGCTCGCGCCCGCGTCCAGGGCACCAGCCGCTGGTTCGACGCTTCTGAAGGCATCGTCGCAAGCCCGCTTGCCACCATCGAGCTCGACGGCAGCATCTCCGACGATCCCGACGGCACCCAGGTCACCTACGAGTGGTCGTTGCGCGACAAGCCGCTCAGCGCCCAGACCCAGATCTCACCCTCCATCACCTCCGAGACCCCCACCCTCTGGCTCCCTTACGCGGGCCGCTACGTGGTGGAGCTCACCGTCTACGACGGCGCCGGTCTCACCTCGTGTGAGCCCGCCGAGCTCTTCATCGATGTGGTCCCCGGTGGCGACATCTGGGTCGAGCTTGCCTGGGATACCGCCTCGGGCGCTCGCACCGACATGGATCTCCACTACCTCAACCTGGAAAACGCCGATCGTTGGAACGCCCGCCCCTGGGATGTCTACTTCGCCAACCGCAACCCCACCTGGAACGACGGCAGCGAGACCAGCCTGGACCGCGATGACCTCTGCTGTGGTGGCCCCGAGAACGTCAACCACAACGAAGCCGTCGCCGGCGACTACGCCGTCGGCGTCTACTTCTACAGCGGCGGCGGAGGCGGCACCGACGTCACCGTCAACATCTACCTGGGTGGCAGCCTCGCTCAGACGCTGACGCGGCGCATGAACGCCAGCCCCGAGTTCTGGTACGTCGCCGACATCGGTCTTCCCGAGTTCAGCGTCACCGTCCACGACGAGCTCTTCCCCGACGGGTATCCCTCGCTCTAAACGCCCTCTCTCCCTTTCCGGGGGGAGCTACATCGGAAACGCAGAGAAGGCCGAAGTCACCGACTTCGGCCTTCTTTTTTAGGCGATTTCAGACCGTGAAAACCCAACATCGACCCCACACTTCTCGGCGCTTCACACATGACTGAATGACGATTCAGCGCGAAGATTGACGCACAACCGCGCGATCCCTATAGTTTTCTCCCCCTGACTCAAGCCTTTTGGCTTCGGCTCCCCGGTCCCTCGTATGGGCGAGCATGTTCACGATCCGAATCGCCCGATCAGGCCAGGGATTTCGAGCGCATGTCAGCCCTAAAGATCCATCGCGTGCCTCTACTCAGAAGACTGACTGATCTAACTCTGCCGACGGATACATCCATGATCCCCATTCCTCGCTTCCCGCGCTCCTCCGGCCTGACGCTGCTCTTAAGTGTCGTTCTCTCCCTCGCGCTCTTTGCCTGCAACGATGACCAGGACGACGGCAACATCACCGGCACCGACTCGGCCACCATCAGCGTGACCCCCTCCCAGCTCAACTTTGAGCAGGTGGCCATCGGCGACTCCATCGCCGAGCTCATCGTCATCGAGAACACCGGCGAGGCCACCCTCACCGTCGACGACTTCCGCATCCAGGGCGAGAACGCCTCGGCCTTTAGCCTGGCCGAAGACAGCCCCTCCTCGTTGAGCCTGGCGCCCAACGAGCTCGCCGAGATCTATGTCGAGTACGCCCCCACGGCCATTGAGGCATCCAGCGGCGTGCTCATCATGAGCACCAACGATCCCGGCAACGAATCCTTCGAAGTGGCGCTCAACGCCGACGCTCCCACCCCGCAGATCTTCACCCCCGAGATCGTCACCTTCGCCCGCACCCCCGAAGGAAGCGAAGACTGGCGCGTCACCGAGATCACCAACATCGGCTACGCCCCCCTCGAGATCGACTCCATTGAACTCGACGGCCACTCCGACTTCTCCATGACCTTCCCCCAGCCCACCGGTGAGGAGCCCGAGGGTCAGTTCCCTGACCGCGCCAACGACACCACCGTGGCCCCCGAGGTTATCTTGCCTGGTGAGTCGGTGATGGTTCGCGTGATCTTTTTGCCGACCAGCTCGGAGTTTCGCACCGCCGAGATCACCATCGAGAGCAACGACGCGGAATCCCCCCGCACCAAGGTGCTGATCTCCGCCAACAGCGACGCCCCCTGCCTGGAAGTCGACGAGGAGATCAACTTCGGCCAGGCCTCCATCGACAACGTCGCGCGCCGCACCGTCACCGTCACCAACTGCAGCGCCATCGCCGAGCTGATCATCGGCGGCGTCGAGTTTGAAGATGACGCCGGCGTCTTCGAAGTCGCCGAATCCAGCCTCCCCGGCAACCTCTCCACCGGTGGCGTCGCCAACATCGGCCCCCGCCAGAGCGTCAACTTCGTACTCACCTACGCCCCGCTGGAAGAAGTCCTCAATGAGGGCGTCCTCAAAATCACCAGCAACGACGCCGCTCGCCAGAACACCTACGTCGACGTCGTCGGCCAGGGCTCGCTCCTGACCTGCCCCAACGCCCGCGCTCGCGCCCGCGTCCAGGGCACCAGCCGCTGGTTCGACGCCTCCGAAGGCATCGTCGCAAGCCCGCTTGCCACCATCGAACTCGATGGCAGCCTCTCCGACGATCCCGACGGCACCCAGGTCACCTACGAGTGGTCGCTGCGCGACAAGCCGCTCAGCGCCCAGACCCAGATCTCGCCCTCCATCACCTCCGAATCCCCCACCCTCTGGCTCCCTTACGCGGGCCGCTACGTGGTGGAGCTCACCGTCTACGACGGCGCAGGTCTCACCTCGTGTGAGCCCTCCGCGCTCTTCATTGATGTGGTCCCCGGTGGCGACATCTGGGTGGAGCTTGCCTGGGAGATGCCTACCGGCGCCCGCACCGACCTCGACCTCCACTACCTCAACGTGGAGAACGCCGACAGCTGGAACACCAGCTGGGATATCTATTTCTCCAACCGCAACCCCACCTGGGGCGACGGAAGCGAAACCAGCCTTGACCGCGACGACACCTGCTGCGGCGGCCCCGAAAACGTCAACCACGATGAGGCCGCTCCGGGTGACTACGCGGTGGGCGTCTACTATTACCCGGGCACCTCTGCCGGTGATAACCCCACCGACGCCCTTATTAACGTCTACCTGGGCGGAACCCTCGCTCAGACCTTTGAGCGTCGTATGAGTAATCAGCGCGAGTTCTGGTACGTGGCCGATCTCAGCATCCCCGATGGTGTCATCACCGCCGTCGATGACCTGGGTAATGGGTTCCCCTCGCTCTAACGCCCGGTCAGCCCATCTAAACGGGTACGACCCATTTTACTGAGAAAAGGCCGAAGTCATTGACTTCGGCCTTTTTATGCGCTCTCCCTTCCGAAAATCACCACAACCGGGGCGATCCTCACCCCGAATGAATCCGAATTCATTCCCCATAAGATTGACGCAAGCTCAAGCTCTGCCTATAGTTTCGCCCCTGACTCAGGTTTGCATGGCTGCGATGTGCTCCGGCCTCCTCCTCATCCGATGACGGCCTGGCTTATGTGTGCCGGCGATAACGCCGCATCAATACGAACGAAGGACGACCACAATGAAGCGACCCTCCCCATCCTATCTGCGCGACGGTAAGAATTTGCTGCTGTTGGCGCTGGCCCTGCTCTTCGTCGTGGGCAGCTCCGCCTGCGGTGATGACAGCATCTCGAGCGGCAAACCGGCAGCTTTCTCGCTGAACCCCAACCCCATCTCCTTCCAGCAGATCGCGCTGGGCGAGGAGATCGCCGAGACGATCATCATCGGCAACAGTGGCGAGGGCGCCCTGCGCATCACCAGCATCGAGATTCTGCAGAACGGCAGCGCTTCGATTGACGCCTTCTACCCCGGCAACAACTGGCCGGAGGGTACGCTCGAAGTTCCTCCCAACTCGGAGTACGACTTCCAGCTGATCTACCGCCCCGAGCAGCCGATCGCCTACGGCGGCATCCTGCGCCTGGTCACCAACGACACCTCGGTGGGCAACCAGGGCACCGTGGATGTCAACATCAGCACCCAGGGCCTCAACCCCGAGATTTTCTCGCCGCCCACCATCAGCTTCCCCCGCGTTCCCGCCGGTGAAGAGCAGTGGAAGTTGGCCCAGGTGGCCAACATCGGCCAGGCCCCCCTTCTCATCGAAGACATCGTGATGAGCGGCAACAGCGAGTTCCGCGTCTCCTTCCCCGGCGCGCGCGACGGCGACGGCGTGCTGCCTCCCCCGGAGCAGGACACCAACGAGTTCCCCTCCGAGCTCGCCCCCGACGAATCCTTTGAGATGCGCGTGTGGTTCAACCCGGCCACCGACGATCCCACCACCGGTGAGATCACCATCTACAGCAACGACCCCAGCCGTGAGGAGTTCCGCATCAACCTCAACGGCAACAGCGGCTCGGCCTGCATCGCCGTGACCGATGAGGACGGCATCGACTTCAACATCGCCACCCTCGATCGCGCCACCAACCGCACCATCACCATCAGCAACTGCTCCCCGGGCTCCGAGCTCAACGTCAGCGAGATCGCGCTCAACGACGACGGCGGCGGCACCTTCAGCCTGCGCCCCGAGAGCCTCCCGGCGCTGCCCATCACGCTTCTGCCTCGTGAGTCGGCCAACTTCGTGCTCACCTACACCCCCGACGAGATCACCACCCACGAGGGCGAGCTGCGCATCCTCTCGGATGACCCTGCCAAGTCCGTGCTGGAGATCCCCCTGATGGGTCAGGGCTCCGACTCGGTCTGCCCCATCGCCGTGGCCACCGCCACCATCCAGGGCTCCAACCGCTACCAGGAAGAGCTCGCCGCAAGCCCCCTGGAGACCATCCAGCTCAACGGCTCCGACTCCTCCGACCCCGACGGCACCAACGTCACCTACGAATGGAGCGTGATCTCGCGCCCGGTCGGCTCGCTCTCGCAGCTGCAGCCCTCCTCGGCCAACGCGCAGCCCACCCTCTGGCTCGACATCGCCGGCACCTACGAGGTGGAGCTGGTGGTCTACGACGAGCTCGGCATGGCCGCCTGTGAGTCCGACATCGTGCGCATCAACGCCGTGCCCGAAGACGACATCCACATCCAGCTCACCTGGACGATTCCCAACGTGCCGCAACCGCGCCGCGGTAGCGCTGGCACCGACCTCGACCTGCACTACCTCAGCCCCACCGGCACCTGGGGTGGCAACCAGGCTGTCTGGTACAACAACACCCGCGCGTTCGGCGCTTCGCTCGACATCGATGACCTCTGGGGCGTCGCTCCCGAGAACATCAACCACAACGATCCGGGCGAAGGCCTGGCCTACTCGGTCGGCGTGCACTACTACAGCGATCGTGGCAACGGCGAGTCCAAGGCCACCGTGCGCTATTACATCAGCCAGCAGCTTGTGTACGAGTATCGCGACAAGTCCCTGACCCAGGCCAAGCAGTTCTGGTACGTCGGTGGCATCCTCTGGAGCAACCCGCCCACGGTCTTTGTGCGCGACGAGTTCATTCAAACGGCGCTGCGCTAATACCGACCAAACGCGCTTGCCTTCGGCAAGCGCGCTGGCCATGATTCGGGCGTCCTCCCCTGTGCGGGAGCGGCGCCCGCGTCTTTTCTTGGCCGCAATTTCACGCTGACTGACTGCCCCCCTGACTTGATGGAGTCTTCTATGAGCACCCCCGAGGTGATGGTCCGCATGCGCATCGGCATGGAGCAGGTTCACTACGCCGGCGATCTTGTCGACGGCGCGATGATGCTCAAACTTTTTGGCGACGTAGCCACCGAGCTGCTCATCCGCCACGACGGCGACGAGGGCCTCTTCCGCGCCTACGACGCCGTGGAGTTTTTAGCTCCGGTCCAGGCCGGCGACTACATCGAAGCAGTCGGCAGCATCACCCACGTGGGCAACTCCAGCCGCAAGATGCGCTTTGAGGCCCGCAAGGTCATTCGCCTCACCGGCAACCCCGACAACCCCGCCGAGGCTGAAGTGCTCGACGAGCCCATCGTCGTCTGCCGCGCCTCCGGCACCTGCGTGGTCCCCGTCGATCGCCAGCGCCGCTGAACCTCTGCCCCCCCCTCAACGACGAGCCCACCATGACTGAGCCCACACCCCTGATCATCACCGCCGCCGTCGTGGGCGCCGAGGTGATGCGCGAGCACACCCCGCATGTGCCTTATACCCCGGTGGAGATCGCCGAGGAGGCCGCCCGCTGCCGCGACGCCGGCGCGGCGATGGTGCACGTGCACGGCCGCCTCGACGACGGCACCCCCACCCAGGATCGCGCCACCTTTGAGAAGATCCTCAACGAGACGCGCCAGCGCACCGACGCCCTGGTGCAGTTCTCCACCGGCGGCGCGGTCTGGATGAGCGTCGACGAACGCATCGAAGGCCTCGATCTCAAGCCCGACATGGCCACGCTCACCACCGGCACGGTCAACTTCGGCGACGACGTCTTCATGAACTCGCTCCCGATGATCCGCCAGATCGCCGCACGCCAGCGCGAGCTGGGCATCGTCCCCGAGATCGAGGTCTTTGATACCGGCATGGTCGACACCGCCCTCAACCTCCTCAAAGAAGGCGTCGTTACCGCCCCCCTGCATTTTGACTTCGTGCTCGGCGTGCCCGGCGCGATGGGCGCGCGCCCGGAAAACCTGCGCTTTCTCGTCGAGATGCTCCCCGAAGACGCAACCTGGTCGGTCGCCGGCATCGGCCGCCATCAGCTCCCCCTGGCCGAGCTGGCCATCGCCATGGGCGGCCACGTACGCGTGGGCCTCGAAGACAACATCTACCTCTCCCGCGGCGTACTGGCGAAAGGCTCCTATGAGCTCGTCGAGCGCGTCGCCGAGCTCGCCGCAGCCGCAAATCGCCCTCTGGCCACCCCGGCTCAGGCCCGCCAGATCCTTCAACTCGATCGTTTTCAGAGCATCTGAATCGCCCCGATCGCATTTGCGCCCCTATTCTCGCGCTAAAAAGGCCTTGCAAATTGCCAGATTGCGCGTAAATAAGGATTGACACGCGATCCGGCCAGCCCTATTCTCGGCCACGATTCGCAGTCCGAAGTCCATGGATACTCACTCAACTCGCATCTTGATGTTTCGCGAGTTGAACCTGGGTTGGAATGGTTTAAGCCACGTTCTCACCTTAATTTCTGTTTTAAGGGGATCACCATGACGAAGTCCGATCTGATCAACGCCGTTAACGCTGCTGCCGCCGAGAAAGGCATTGAACTCACCAAGAAAGACACCGGTGAGCTCATCGACATCCTCTTTGACACGGTCTCCACGACCATCAAAGAAGATGAGCGCTTCTCCTACCCCAACTTCGGCACCTTCAGCGTCAAGCACCGCAAAGCGCGCGAAGGCCGCAACCCGCGCACCGGCAAGACCATCAAGATTCCGGCGTCCTACTCGGTGGGCTTCAAGCCGGCGCCCAGCCTCAAAGACCTGGTCAACGAGAAGTAAGACCAGCGCTTTGAGCCAGACCGCGCATCCGGCGGTCTGAAGAGCTCTCAAGCCCCCTCCCGCAGCTCGGGAGGGGGTTTTTTATGCCCGCGACCTCACCTCAAAACGCAACCGGGCCAGGCATCCGCCTGACCCGTCCATTGACCCCACACCACCTTTTCTCAACCTGCCCCCGGCACCTGAGCGCGGCTCAGAGCACGCTCAGCACCAGCATCACCAACGCCCACACGCCGATGTTGAGCATAAAGGGCTTGTCGCGCAGCATCATCTCGGTGGGGCTTCGCGCATCGTCGCGCCGCACGATCTGAAAGAAGCGCGCCAGCCCCACCACCACCATCGGGATCGTCACCGGCAACCACACGCTCGCAAAGGGCGTGGCCACCGCCCGCAGCGGCTGATCGGGCAACGACGCCGTGAGCGTGTAGATCGTATACGCCGCGCTCGTCAGCCCGGAGCAGACCAGCATCCCGAAATCGACATTCTCCAGCCGGTAGCTATCCAGCACGCGCCGCGTGCGCTCCACGCTGCCGCTCAAGTAGAGCGCAAGCTCATGGCGCCGCTTTCCTAGTCCCAGGTAGAGCGCCAGCAAAAAGGTGCAGGCCACAAGCCACTCCGAGACCACCACCGAGACCGCTGCCGCCCCGGCGAGCACGCGCAGCACGAAGCCGGTAGCGATGATAGCCACGTCGACGAAGGCGTAGTGCTTCAACTTCACCGAGTAGGCCAGGTTCATCACCAGGTAGGTGCCCACCGCCGCCGCAAAGAGCGGCGCGAGCAGGTACGAGCCCACCGCCGCAACAAGCCCGATCACCACCAACGCGCGCCAGGCCACCGCCTGCGGCAAAAGCCCCGAGGCGATCGGCCGATGCCGCTTGACCGGATGCTCCCGGTCGCGCTCCACGTCCATCAGGTCATTGAGCAAATACACCGTGCCCGCCGCCAGCGAGAAGAGCAGCGCCGCGGCCAGCGCCTTCGCGCTCTGCACCGGATCGGTGTACGCCTTGGCAAAGAAGAGCGGCGCGAGCACAAAGGCATTCTTGACCCACTGATGCGGGCGCAGACTCTTCCACAGCCCGCGCCAGGGGCGCGCCTCAACCTGCTCTATCGGATGTTGGGCGGTCAGCGCCGCCGATGGGTTCTGCTCTGGCACAATCGGGTCCAGGTCTGCTAAGTCACGTTGGGTCGCGCGCGCGCGCCGGACATCAATGCCCCTGCATTACCACAGATGCACCCCGGAGTTCTTCTCCGGCGCGTTCGCCCTGTCGTAGAGCCCTATCTTATGTCGCACCTGCAAGACTACAACCTCTGGGAGCTCACGGTGCTCGCGATTTACTTCGCGGTGCTCCTGCTCCTCTCGTTCTACGGGTCGCATCGCTACGTCATCGTGCGCCTCTATCGCAAGCACGCCAGCGGACCCGATCCCGAGCCCGCCCGACGCTTCGCTCCCGAAGAGCTTCCGGTGGTCACCGTGCAGCTCCCCTCCTTCAACGAGCGCTACGTCATCGAGCGCCTCATCGACGCGACCTGCCAGCTCGACTACCCCGCCGATCGCCTCGAGATTCAGGTCCTCGACGACTCCACCGACGACACCACCGAGCTGGCCCGCGCCCGCGTGGCGCACTGGCAGGCGAAGGGCGTCGACATCAAACTTCTGCATCGCAAAGATCGCGAAGGCTACAAGGCCGGCGCTCTTGAGGCCGGCCTCAAAAGCGCGCGCGGCGAGTTTGTAGCGGTCTTCGACGCCGACTTCATTCCCCAGCCCGAGTTTCTGCGCCAGACCATCGACCACTTCACCGAGCCCGACATCGGCATGGTGCAGGCGCGCTGGGACTACCTCAACCGCGACTACAGCCTGCTCACCCGCGCGCAGGCCGTGCTTCTCGACGGCCACTTTGTGCTGGAGCACACCGCGCGCAACCGCTCCGGACGCTTTTTCAACTTCAACGGCACCGCCGGCATCTGGCGCCGCCAGACCATCGAAGACGCCGGCGGCTGGGAGCATCACACCCTCACCGAAGATCTCGACCTCTCCTACCGCGCCCAGCTCGCCGGCTGGCGCTTTCGCTTTCTGCGCGACGTCACCGTCGCCAGCGAGCTGCCCGTGGAGATGAACGCCTTTAAGAGCCAGCAGCACCGCTGGTCAAAGGGCGCCCTGCAGACCGCCTTTAAGGTGCTGCCGCGCGTGCTTCGCTCCGATCTTCCGCGCACCATCAAGCTCGAAGCCGTCCATCACCTCACCGGCAACCTGGCCTACTTTCTGATGGTGATCCTGGCGCTGATCATGCCCCTGGCTACGCTGGTGCGCGTGCAGCAGGGCTGGCACGAGGTGCTCCTCTTCGATCTTCCGATCTTTTTGAGCGCCACATTCTCGGTCTGCTACTTCTACTGGGTGTGCCAGCGCGAGGTGGGGCGCTCCCGGCTGGAGATCATCCGCATGATGCCGGCGGTGCTCGGCTTAGGCATCGGCGTCTCGCTCAACAACGCCAAAGGCGTCGTCGAGGTGCTGCTCGGCCATAAGACCCCCTTTGTGCGCACGCCCAAATACGCCATCGAGCGGCGCGGGGAGTCCTGGGCCAAACGCATCTACCGCGGCGGCCTCAACGCCATGCCCGCCCTGGAGTTCGCGCTGGGCGCCTGGTTCACCTACGCCATCTACGTGGTGCTCGTGGACCCGGCCCACCCCTTTGGCAGCCTGCCCTTTTTGATGCTCTTTCAGTTCGGGTTCTTCTACGTGGCCTTTTTAAGCGTCACGCAGACCCTCGGCGGCCGCTCCGAACCTCACCGCTAACCCTCACGCCGCGTTCACCGACTGAACGTAGTTGCGCGCCGCACCCTCAACATCTTCGGCGCCGAAGAGGCCCCCCACCACCGCCACGCCCCAGAACCCCGCGGCCAGGCAATCCGCCACATGCTCCGGCCGCACTCCGCCCAGCGCGTACACCGGCACGCGACTCGCCGCCACAAGCCTCGCCCACCGCTTAAGGCCCACCTCCCCGCCATACCCGGGCTTGGACACACTCGCGAAGATCGGGCTCAGCGTCACAAAGTCCGCCCCGACCTCCTCCGCCGCGCGAAGCTCCTCGGCGTTATGGCACGACACCCCCACCAGCGCCTCCTCACCCAACCGCGCCCGCACCCCGGCCACCTCGCCAGCCTGCCTGGCTTTGAGGTGCACGCCCCCGCAACCCATGCTCGCTGCGCGCTCGATATGGGCGTGCAACAACACCGTCGCGCCGGCCTGCCGCCCCTGCTCCACCACCTTTTGAACCTCTCCCCACAACGCCTCGCGCCCCCGCGCATCCCGACCCACAAGCGCCTCGCCCACCCGCACCGAGAGCATCGAGACGCCCCCGGCGATCGCGCGGGCCGCGACCTCCTCCAGACTCAGGCCCCTGGCAGCGCAGAAGCTCACGTCGGCGATCGCATAAAGCCGCGAGGGTAGGTGGCGCGCCATCGATTAACTCGTCGGCTCCGAGCCCACCACGCCCTCCAGCGGCGTGGAGGCCTGCGCGTAAAAACGCCGCGGAATCCGCCCGGCCTCATAGGCCCAGCGCCCCGCGCGCACCGCGTCGCGAAAGGCTTTAGCCATCATCACCGGCTTCTCCGCCCCGCTGATCGCGCTGTTCAACAGCACCCCGTCGCAGCCCAGCTCCATCGCCAGCGCCGCGTCCGAGGCCGTCCCCACGCCGGCGTCCACCAGCATCGGCACCTCCATAAACTCCCGGATGATCTGGAAGTTATAGGGGTTGCGAATCCCCATCCCACTGCCGATGGGCGATCCTAAGGGCATGACCGCCGCGCAGCCGATGTCCTGAAGTTTGCGGGCCAGCACCGGATCATCGTTGGTGTACGCCATGACCACAAAGCCGTCTTCGACCAGCGTGCGCGCGGCCTTCAAGAGCTCTTCGCTGTCGGGCAAAAGCGTCTGGTCGTCGGCGATCACCTCCAGCTTGATCAGATCCGTCTCCAGCGCCTCGCGCGCCAACTGCGCGGTGAGCACGGCGTCGCGCGCGGTGTAGCAGCCGGCGGTGTTGGGCAGAAGCGTGTAGCGCTCCATCAAGATCTCTAAGATCCCCGCCTCCCGCGACGCCTCAATATCCAGACGGCGGATGCCCACGGTCACAAGCTCGGTGCCGCTGGCCTCCAGCGCGTCGAGCATCACCTGATAATTCGCATAGCGGGCCGTGCCCACCAGCAGGCGACTCTCAAAGGTGTAGGGGCCAACCTTCCAGCTCGACACTTCCGACTCACTCATTCTCGTCTCCTCGCTCAACTTCGACGTTCTTAACGCTTACTTTCGCTCAACCGCCCTGGGTGGCGCGAATGATCTCCACGCTGTTCCCCGCCTCGATCACCGGCTCGCTCCAGCGGCTGCGGGGCACGACCTGATCGCCCACCGCCACCGCCACCCCCCGGGCGGCTTCCACACCCAGCTCCGAGAGCAACGCCTCCACCGAGAGGCTTCCCTCGACCTCGATGTTCTCCACCTTGCCGTTGACCCGAATCTCCATCGCCTCCATCCTCCGCTCTTAGCCGGCGACCCGACGCCGCCAGCCACCTAAAAACTTCGCGCGCGCCCTAACGCGCGCTACACACATCACTCAACGTTGCTCCCGCGCACCCCGGGCACCATGAGCTCTGAGACTTCTGAAAAACCTCAAAAACCCGCCCGCTCCATCGGCCGGCGCATGGGCATCGCCGCCTTGATCCTGGCGGTGAGCACCTTCTTGAGCCGCATCCTGGGTTTTCTGCGCGAAGCGGTCATCGTCTACACCCACGGCGCCAGCGCCACGACCGACGCCTACCAGGCCGCGTTCACCATGCCCGACATGATGAACTACGTGCTGGCCGGGGGCACGCTCTCCATCACCTTCATACCCCTCTTCTCCGCCTATGTCGCCTCCGATGACGAGGAGGGCGCCTGGCGACTCTTCTCCACCATCGCCACGACCATGGGCTCGGTGCTGGCCGTCTTCATCGCCATCGGCTACGTGTTCGCCCCGCAGATTGTTCCCCTGCTCAACCCGGGGTTCAACGATCCGCAGCAGCTCGATCTTGCCGTCAGCATGACCCGCATCGTGCTGCTCGCGCCGATGGCCTTTTATATCGGCGGGCTGATCCAGGGATCGCTCTTTGTGCGCGAGATCTTCTGGCCCAGCGCCATCTCGCCATTGATCTACAACCTCTGCATCATCGGCGGCGGGGTGCTGCTCGACCCCTGGTTTGGCATCAAGGGCTTTGCCATCGGCGTGGTCATCGGCGCCCAGCTCGGACCGCTGGCCGTACCGATGTGGGCCGCCCGAAACGAGGTGAAGTTTAAGGCCCGTTTTGCCCCCTTCGACCCCGACTTTCGCGCATTCTTGCTGCTGACGCTCCCGCTGATGGTGGGCGTGAGTCTCGTGACCGTCGACGAGTGGTTCCTCAAGTATTTTGGCTCCCTGCAGGGCGACGGGGCCATCACCTGGCTGGCCAACGCGCGTAAGCTGATGATGGTGATCTTCGCTATCATCGGTCAGGCCGCCGGCCAGGCCGCACTGCCCTTCCTCACGCGTCTTTTCCACCAGGGCGAAGAAGAAGAGATGGGGCAGATGCTCTCGCGCAGCCTGCAGCGGGTGGGTTTTCTGGCGATGGTCGGCGCGGCCGGGCTCATCGTGGCGAGTTACCCCCTGGTGCACGCGATCTTCCGCCACGGGCAGTTCTCGGCCTCCGACGCCGACACGATGGCCGGCCTGCTGGTGGTCTTTGCCTGCGGGCTGTGGGCCTGGGCGGTGCAGACCCTGGCGGTACGCGGCTACTACGCGCGCAAAAACACGCTCACCCCCATGATCCTGGGCACGGTCACCGTGGCCCTGGCCGCGCCCCTCTATGCGATCTTCGGCGAGGCCTTCGGCGTGCGCGGCCTGGCGATGGCGACCAGCGCCGGGATGACCCTCAACGCCCTTGTGACCATCGGCTACTACCGCTGGAAGGTGGGGCATCTTCCCCTGGGCCCGATTGTGCGCGGCACACTGCGCGGCGCGCTGCACGGCGCGTGGGCAGCCGCAGCCGCCTACGGGGTCTTTCGCCTCTGGGACACTCCGGCCGCCGATCTTTCCTTCGGGGGCCTGGCCGCGATGCTCGCCACCATGGGCACGGCCTTTTTCGCCGCGCTGGGTTTAAGCGCCTGGCTCCTCTCCCCGCCCGAGCTCAACGTGATCCTCGACCGCGTCAAACGCCGCCTCAAACGATCGCGCTAACCCCCTGATTTCATTATACAAAACCCCTGAAGCAACACCTGAGCTCCCGGCGCCTCAGTCCACCTTCGGCAGGTCGACGCGCTCGGTGACCTCAAAGACAAGAATCTCCACCTGGTGCAGCAGATACACCGTGCGATAGACCTTCTCATGCTGGTCTGGCGTGAACTTCGCCAGGAGCGCGCGCAGGTTATCACCAGCGCTGAGCTGGTTGAGCACGCGCAGCTCGTTCGCCCTCAAGCGCAGCCGGTCCACGCTGAAGGGCGCCGGCTCATTGAGGTAGATGCTCACGAAGTTGCGGTTGCGATAGAGCTCTTTGATGCGCGCCAGCGGCACCTGCTCACGGCAGCCCTCCACGATCATCTCGTAGGTATCCAGCCCCAGCGAGTAGCCCTGGGTGTCGGGCTCCTGGTTCTCGTAATAGCCGTAGTAGCCCTCGGGCCAGGTGAAGATCTCCAGCAACTTCTCGCGCATCTGACTGGAGAGGTGGGTGAAGATCGCGTGCGCCGGGATCGCGCCGATGGCCACCAGCGCATCTCCCAGGCGCCCGCCCCACTCATTGAGGCGCGCAAGGCCTTCCTGCAGCTGCGCCTCGGTAATGAGGTCGCGCGTGCGTAAAAAATGCCCGAGCAGCTCTTCGCGGCGGTTGGAGTCCACATAAATGGGCTCCCCGCTGCGAATGAAGATCGACTTCTCCACCTGCCCGTTCGTCACAAAAAGCCGCCCCGTCTCCCCGGCCCGGTGCAGCCTCCCCAGGATGCGCGCAAAAGACACCTCCGCCAGCTCGCCCTCGTAGCTCGCATAAAGATTCTTGAGTTCCTGGAAGGTCGACCCGAGCGCGCCCTCGGTCATCGTCAGCCCCATGGAGGGGGGCGACTGCGAGACCGGCGAGGACTGGGCGCCCAGCTCCGCTTCAGCTGCCGAAGGCGGGCTCATATCGGCCACATCGGTGCTGCCGGCGGCCAGCGAGTCGCGCTCATCGAGCATCACGTCGGTATCACCGGCTGCGGCGCTCTCCTCTTCCATCGCCCCGACCGCGCGGCGCACATCGCGCATCACGTCGGTATCACCGCCGCGGGTGGCGGCATCGAGCGTGGCTTCCACCGCCACCGGGCGCGCGCGCCGCGCGGTGGCGCGGCCGGTGGGAACCTCGATCTCACTGACTTCATCGAGCTTGACCCAGGGCCCGTCGCCCACCGCGACGCGATCGTCGGCGCGAGGCCGTCGCACACGCAAAAGATCGACCAGCGTCTGTGGCCCCATCGGCCCGAACACAAGCCCGCTGCCGTCGCGGTAGCGATAACGCCGCTCGTCCCCCTCCTCTTCAGCCGGCGCGTCGGGCTCCTTACTCCGCGCGACCTGCCCGGCGAGCTCCCGCGCCGGCATACGCCCGGTATTTTGCGGATCGCGCACCGCGGCGGTGTCCCCCATCGCCATAAGCTCCGACTTGTCGGACTTCTGCTCCGGCGTAAACTCCACCTCGGAGGCCGCCGCAGCCGGCGCCTCTTTAGGCACGCTCTCTTCAAAAAGTCGTTGGGCGGCAAGCCCCCCGGGCTCGCTGCGACGCTGGCTCTTCTCCTCCTCGATCTCCCGGGCAAAGAGCCGGCGCATCAAGTTGGAGAGATCGTTGCCGCTGACCTTGATGCTGTGCTGAAAACAAAAGTCCATCAGCGCCTGATAGAACTCCCCGGCGCTCTGGTAGCGATCCTCGCGGTGGCGCGCCAGACCGGTGCGAATGATCTGCACCAGATCCGAGGGCAAGGGCCCCATCTTCTCCAGACTCGCCTCCACATCGGCGTCGCGCACCTTAAGCATCACGTCGAGGTCGGAGCTGCCCACAAAGAGGCGGTTCATGCTCAGCGCCTCCACAAACACGATGCAGGCCGAGAAGATGTCGCTGCGCGAGTCGATCTCCTCGCCCATCACCTGCTCGGGGCTCATGTAGCCGACCTTACCCTTGAGCGTGCCGCTCTCGGTGAGGTTGCGCTGGATGGCGGCCTTGGCCACCCCGAAGTCGCCGACTTTCACGTCGCCGGCGTAGCTGATCAGGATGTTGGAGGGGCTGACATCGCGGTGGATGATGTTGAGATCGTCGCCGTAGGGATCTTTGGCGCGGTGGGCAAAATCCAGCCCCTTGAGCATCTCCATGGCGATAAAAAGCACCAGGTTGAGCGGGATCTTGATGTTGAGCTCGGCGCAGCGCGCCAGCACATCGAGCAGATCCTTGCCATGCACAAACTCCATGGCGATGTAGTACTGGTTGTCGAGCTCACCCAGGTCGAAGACCTGCACCACATTGGCGTGGTAGAGGCTCACCGCGATCTTGGCCTCGTTGATGAACATCTCGACGAACTCGGTGTCGTCGACCAGGCTGGGCAAGATCAGCTTGATGGCGAACTCTTTCTCAAAGCCCGCCGCCCCGAAGGTTTTGGCGCGATAGATCTCGGCCATGCCCCCCGCGCCGATCTTCTGCAGGAGGGCGTAGCGCCCGAACTTTGTCCACTCGCGGTTGCTCTCAGCCACAGATGTTGCCTACGCGCTCAAGATCGAATCGCTCACCGGCACAGCCGGCCGGGTACAAACACGCTTGATGGTCGACGTCATGACCCCGGGAATCGGCAGAATCGGTCGTCGTCTCGGTCCGCTGACTCACTGACATCTCTTCGGGTGAAACGTTGCGCCTGACCGACAGAGGCAAGACTCGCCCCGGGCTGGCATCGGATGTGAGGATCGCGTCGTTTTGACCGCCGAAGCTTAACACAGACTTTCCGGCTCAAGCCAGCCGGGTTTACGCCTGCACCTGGCCGATGACCTCACCATGGTTTTCGCACACGTGGAGGTTGCGCCGGGGGCCTCGCGGCGCATAAAAGAAAGCCGCGCTCACCCCGGGCGCCCCCGCCGCAGTGCCCTAATGAGGAGCCGGAGCGTGACCAAACACAAAAGCCCCGACGAACGCGCCGACCAGATCCTGGCGGCCGCCCGCACCTGCTTTCTGGAGCGGGGCTACTTCGCCACCAAAATGGACGACATCGCCCGCGCCGCAAAGCTCTCTAAGGGAGGGGTTTATTTTCACTTCCCCTCCAAGCGCGAGATCTTCCGGGCGCTGGTACAGGCGGAGTTCGACCGCGCCACCGCGTTTATGGATCAGGTTGTCGATGAGGAGGGCGATCTTCTGGCGCAGCTCCTGCGCCTGGGCGACCACTTCGTCGAAGCCTTCGCCGCCGACGCCACAATGCCGCGCTTTATGCTGATCGCCGCAGAGATGTCGCTGCGCGATGAGCCGATCCGCCAGATGCTGCTGGAGCTGCAGGAGGCTTACATCGATCGCCTCACCGCGATCCTGGAGCGGGCGATCGCCGACGGGCACCTGCGCCAGATCGACGCGCGCGCCACGGCTATCGCCCTCAAGTCGCTGGTCGACGGGGTGCAGGCCGCCTACGCGGTGGGCTATGAGCCCGACCGCGATCGCCTGGTCGAGGCGACCTTCGCCCTGATCGGCAACGGACTTGCCCCGCGCTAAAGCGCGCAAAAAAGCCCCGGGGGCAGTCCGGCAAGACCGACTTATTCGGCCGCTTCAGCCGGGGCGGCTTCGCCCTCGACCGCCGCGCCTTCTTCACCCACACCGCTGGGCTCGTAATGCGTGCAGCCAAAGCCCACGCGGGTGCCCAGAAAGGCCACAAGCACCACCGCCAAAAAGCCGAAGATCAATCCCTGCGTAATTTCTTTCGCCATAACGAAGGCTTACCTGAGTCTGTGGACGTCACCCGCTCCGGGGCAATTCCGGGTGTCGGATAAGGCCCGCACACCCACGTCGCTTTAGTCATCATCGGCCCCATCGCATACACGCTCGCGCAGGGCCGCACAGCGTGGCGAATGGTCTAATATAACGCCGCCACGCTGGCAATCCCCATTCCGCGCCCGCGACCATGCGCCGCAGCAGGCGAATTTGCCGCGTGTGTGTCGCTGTGCTACATCTGCGAAGTCTATGTCATGTGCGCCCCACCGCTTTATTCCGACCTCCCGGCCGGAGGCTCGCGGTGAGCCCCGATAAAGCATTTTTTCTGGATACGTCATGAAAGCTCCCTCCATGCGTTCGCCCGCTCGCCAGCTCATCTTCGCCACCCTCTTCGCAGTGTGGGCGCTGGTGCTCAGCAGCTGCGGCCGCACCGTGCTTATGGATCGCTGTGAGGCTGACAGCGAGTGCCCCACCGGCTCGCAATGTCTGGGCGCGGTCTGCTCCGAGCCCCTGCGCTGCGAGAGTGAAGCCGACTGCCCCGAGCAGGCGATCTGCCGTGGCGGCTTCTGCGCCCCGGCTCCCCAGTGCACCGAGGATGCCGAGTGCGCCGAGGGCCAGATCTGCCAGGAGGGCAGCTGTGTTGATGACGCCCCGGTCTGCGAGAGCGCCGAGGATTGCCAGCCGGGTGAGCGCTGCGTCGACGGCGACTGCCTGCCCGAGTGCCAGGAAAACGCCGACTGTGAAGAGGGCGAGCTCTGCGTCGATGGTTTTTGCTCGGTGACGTGTGAGTGCGCCGAAGACGCCGACTGCCCCCAGACCTTCACCTGCGATGATGCCTGCCAGTGCGTCGAAGAGCCCGGCTGCCAGAGCGACGACCAGTGCGAGAACGGCCAGATCTGTGTGGATACCCGATGCGTCGTTCCGCAGCTCGACTGCACCATCGATGAGCAATGCGAGCCCGGCGAACAATGCGTGGATAACCTCTGCGTCCCCGCCCCCGAGTGCCGCATCGACCAGGACTGCCCCGGCAGCGCTGTCTGCCTTGATGGCAGCTGCCAGGTGCTGCCGCCAGAGTGCGAGTTCGACGACGACTGCGGCCCCAACGCCATCTGCCTCGACCAGATGTGCCTGCCCATCGATGGCGAGTGCCAGATCAACGAAGACTGCCCGTCGAACTTCGACTGCATCGACCAGTTCTGCGTCTTTGCTGGCGAGTGCCTTCGCGATGACGAATGCGCCTTCGGCCAGGTCTGCCAGGACGCCACCTGCGTGGCCCCCCAATGCCAGACCGACGAGCAATGCGGCCCGGGCGGCCAGTGCGTCGAGGGCTCGTGTGTGTTCATCCCCTGCCAGGGCGACGATGAGTGCCCCGACAACCAGTCCTGCCAGGAAGGCATCTGCCAGCCGGTGGAGTTGGAGTGCCGCACCAACGCCGACTGCGGCGCTGGCGAGGTCTGCGTCGACAATATCTGCCAGGCGCGCCCCCCGGAGTGTTTTGACGACTTCGACTGCGGGCTGGGTCAGAGCTGCATCGACGGCCAATGCTTCGGCGGGCCGCAATGCCAGAGCGATCAGGACTGCCTGCCCACCGAGATCTGCCGCGCCGGCCAGTGCGTGACCACCCAGGGCTGCCAGGCGGATAGCGACTGCGGCCAGGCCGAGATCTGCCTCAGCGGCGACTGCTACTTCGTGGGTGACTGCCGCGCCGACACCGACTGCCGCCGCGACGAGCAGTGCATCGACTTCCGCTGTGAGTTTACCGATCCCTGCCAGGCGATCTCGTGTGAGCCGGGCACCGTGTGCGAGCGTGGCGACTGCGTGCCCGTCGATGGCTGCGTCGTCGACACCGACTGCCCCGCCGGCGAAGCCTGCATCGACGGCACCTGCACCAACCCCAACGAATGCAGCACCGACGCCGACTGTCGCGCCGACGAGTTCTGCCAGAGCGGCCAGTGCCTGCCCCAGGGCGACTGCCAGGTCGATGGCGACTGCCGCGATGGCGAGGTCTGCGAAGACAACTTCTGCACCACGCCGGATCAATGCCGCCGCGATTCGGACTGCCCCCCGGGCGAAGAATGCGAGTCGCTGACCCGCCAGTGCCAGCCCGCCGTTGAGTGCACAAGCTCCAACGACTGCGCCGAGGGTTTCACCTGCCTCGATGATCGCTGCGTCGATCTTCGCGAATGCACCGTCGACCGCGACTGCCCGGCCGGCACCATCTGCAACGGCTTCTTCTGCCAGCCTCGCCCCGAGTGCAGCGCCGACAGCGACTGTGAGACTGGCGAGCGCTGCGACCTGGGCAACTGCGTGGCCACCCGCTGCCAGGGCGACGATCAATGCCCGCCCTCCTGGCAATGCCTCTCCCAGCGCTGCGTGCCGCCCCTGGCCTGCACCAGCGATGCGGACTGCCCCCTTCCCAACCTGCAGTGCATCAACAACGTCTGCGAAGATCCCGGCGGCTGCCAGTCCGACGCCGAGTGCTTCCCGGGAACCAGCTGTGTGGCCGGCATCTGCCTGCCGCTCCCCCCGCCGGAGTGCAGCGGTGACAGCGACTGCCGAAACGACCAGATCTGCGAGTTCGGCATCTGCGCGCCGCGTCCCGAGTGTACCAGCGACCGCGACTGCTCGGCCACCGAGCGCTGCCTCAACTACCAGTGCCAGCAGGTGCGCGAATGCCTGCGCGACGATCAGTGCCCGGCCGGATCGCAATGCATCGACGAGAGCTGTGTGGCTGTAGAGTGCAACGCCGATGGCGACTGCGGCCCCGGACAAGCCTGCGGCGCCGACGGCCAGTGCGTGCCCAACCCGCCTCAGTGCAGTCTGGACACCGACTGCCCCGACGGCTTTGAGTGCCGCGGCGGCAACTGCCGACCGATCGTCTCGGAGTGCTCCACCGACGACCAGTGCGCAGACAATCAAACCTGCGAGCAGGGCGTGTGCGTCGACCCGGTGCCTGAATGTGTCGAAGACACCGACTGTGAGGATGGTCGCGAGTGCGTGCGTGGCTCCTGCCAGACCGCCCCGCCCTGCCGCCGCGACAGCGAATGCGCCGCAGACCAAATCTGCGACGCGTTCAGCGGCCGATGCATCGCCGAGACCACCTGCGCCACAAGCAACGACTGCCCCCAGGGTCAGACCTGCATCGGTGACACCTGCCGTCTGGTGCGCAGCTGCCAGGTCACCGCCGACTGCGCCGCCGGCACCGAGTGCATCGAGGGTCTGTGCCGCGTGGCCACCACCTGCGCCGCCGACGCCGACTGCGCCGACAGTGAGCGTTGCGACGCCGGCTACTGCCAGCCCTTCGCCTGCCAGAGCAACGAGGACTGCTCCAGCGGCGCGCTCTGTGTGGCCAACCGCTGCACCTCCGAGCCCTCCTGCGAAGCCAACGCGGACTGCCCCGCCCCCACCAGCTGCATCAACTTCGTCTGCCAGAACCCCGGCGGCTGCGAAGACGATGGCCAGTGCCCGCTCGGCCAGGTCTGCTACGCCGGCGCCTGCTTCAGCTTCCCGCCCTCCGAATGCAACCGCGACTCCGACTGCGCCGCCGGCACCGAATGCAACTTCGGCGTCTGCGAAGACACCTCCCCGCCCCAGGCCTGCCGCATCAACGCCGAATGCGACCCCGGCGAGCTCTGCATCGGCGGGGTCTGCCTGGGCGGCACCGAGTGCAACTCCAACCAGGACTGCACCTTCCCCGAGGTCTGCCAGAACAACCAGTGCGAGCTCGCCGCACCTTAAGCGACTCGCCGCACCAACCACCCTCGAACACCGCGTAGCGTTGCGCCCGGGCCTGCCCCTGTACTATGGGGGCAGGCTCAGCCCGCCTCACCGTGAGGCCGGCCCCCGCCACGAGCGCTAACCTCTCGGGCGGGAAGATCGCCTGCGCCCTGCGCCTTCTACACGCGTCTGTGCGTCTCAGGCCCCCGCCTCTTGCCCGACCCCCTTGCAGGTTTTCCCATGTCTCTGACCACGCCCGCCCAGCGCGCCGCCGACATCGCCCAGGAGCGCGGCACCCCCGAACGCGAAGAGCGCAGCTGGCTGCGCCTCACCGAGATCTTTTTCAGCATCCAGGGTGAGTCCAGCTTCGCCGGCATGCCGTGCACCTTTGTGCGCCTCTCGCGCTGCAACCTGCGCTGCACCTGGTGCGACACCACCTACTCCTTCAAAGGTGGCGAGCGCACCGAGATCGACGACATCATCAGCCGCCTCGATGCGATCGGCTGCAAAGTCGTCGAGATCACCGGTGGCGAGCCCCTGCTCCAGCGCCCGGTGCACACCCTGATGAGCCGGCTGTGCGACCTGGGCTACACCGTCCTCATTGAGACCTCCGGCTCGCTCGACATCGCCCCCATCGACGAGCGCGTGCACATCATCATGGATCTCAAGGCGCCGGGCAGTGGCGAGGTCGACAAAAACCTCTTTGCCAACATCGAACACCTCAAGCCCACCGATGAGGTGAAGTTCGTGCTGCTCAACCGCGAAGACTTCGACTGGGCCATCGCCACCATTGAGGAGCATCAGCTCCTCGATCGCGCCCAGATCATCTTCTCGCCAGTCCACGGAGAGCTCTCCGGCCACGAGCTGGCCAACTGGATTTTGGAGAGCGGCAAGTCGATCCGCCTGGGCCTGCAGATCCACAAGTTCCTCGACGTCGAATAACGCCGGGCCCCCGGCGCCCCGCACAGAAGACGCACAAAAGCCGGCCGCTCTCTAAGAGCGCCGGCTTTTTTCGTCTCCCCCTTACAATGATCGGTCGGGCTCAGGCGCCTTCAAGCGTATCGACGCGCTCGCGCAGCTCTTTGCCCACCTTGAAGTGCACCGACTTCTTGGCCGCCACCTGCACCTCATCGCCGGTGCGCGGGTTGCGCCCTTTGCGCGCGCGGTAGTTGCGGATCGAGAAGCTCCCAAACCCGCGTACCTCAATGCGCTCGTCGTCCATCAGCGCGTCGCTCATCGCGTCAAAGACCGCGTTGACGATCTCTTCAGCGTGGTTTTTGGGAAGATCGATGCGTTGCGAGACCATCTCAATGAGTTCTGACTTCGTCATTCTACTACTCGTCCGAATGCAGTTCAGCGGGCGTAAAAAAGAACACGCAGCCCCGTTACGAACTGCAAAATCCTTAATTCCCACGGCAAGTTATCAACACCGGCGTTGATCTGCCACGAGCCCCCCCCCGATGTCAACCGGCGATACCCCTTAAGGATGAACACACGGGCAAACGCGCGCTCCAACGAAAAACGCCTCCCCGAAAAGGGAGGCGTCTTCACCATCTCAAAATCTCAAAGTCCCTGGAGAGCGCCCGATAGGAGCGCTCCAGCCGGCGACATCAGCTCTGCTGCTCCTGATGCACGCGGAAGAGCTGCTGACCCATAAAGATGTAGTCGCGATGACGCAGGCGCGTCTTCTCCCAGATCTTGATCCAGGTGCCGTTCGACGAGTTCAGATCGACCAGGTAGCAGTGGTTATCCTCCCCGGCGTAGATCTGGGCGTGACGACCGCTCATGAACTTATCGTGGGGGAACACAATATCGCCCTTCTCTCGCCCCAGCACCGCGCCGGCTTCGGGAAGGCAGTACACGTTCTGAATCACACCGCCGATGCCTATCTGCAGGATCTTGAAGGTGCCCCCGGGAGCGGGGCTGCCCATGTAGCGGGTGCCGTCGCTGCTCTTGGTCTTGGGGGTGATCGACTGCTCAAAGCGCTCAAAACGCAGCACCTGCCGCCCCATCAAGATCGTGTCGCCGGCGGTGAGTTTGGTCTCATCGCGAAGTTTGATGAAGGTGCCGTTGAGGCTGTAGAGATCTTCGATGAAGAGCTTGCCATCGACCACGTGAAAGCGCGCATGACGCGGGCTCAAGAACGCGTCGGTCGGAAAACGCTGATCGCCCTCTCGCCCCACCGCCGTCTCTAAGAACTCCAGGGCGATGGCGCTGCCGTCACTGCCGTCTTCATTGATCGAGATGAGCTGGATCGGCCAGGGGTTCTTCTGGTGGGCGGCCTCGGAGGCCGGCGGGGCCTCGCGACGCTTCTCCACCAGGGCCGGGGCTCCGGCGCCGCGGCCGCGCAGGCTCACCTTATGGGTACCGGGCTTCTGGGGCGCGGCCAGCGCGCCGCCGCACTCCACGCAGAACTTCATCGAGGCCGGGTTTTCCGCATGGCAGGAGGGGCAGACCACCGGACGCCGGCTCTCTTCGAGCGGCTCCACATCGACCATCGGCAGGTTATCGCTGGTCTGACCTGGATCGCGTCCCGTGATCGAGACTTCACCGAGATCTTCGAGCGGCGCCAGGGTCACCGGCTCGGCGCTTGCTTCGAGCGCGTCGAGCAGAAAACCGGCGTCGACATCGGCCGAGGCCTCGTCGCTGTCGAGGGTGGGCGCGTCTTTGAGCGCCGCGCCGCGCAGAGCGGCGCCGCTGCGAAAACGCTTGGCCACCGCGGCGACCGCCTCATCATCTTCGGGCTGGTACGTGGGGAGATCGAGGCCGCTGGAGCGCGGCGCGCGAATGCGTCCGCCCAGCTTAAAGGACAGCCCCTCTGCGCGCTCCTCGTCTGCCGTCTCTGCCTGTTCGTCTTGCAACTTCGACGACAACTTCTGGTCGCTCACCGATTGCCTCCGGAGGTCGATGTTTCGCGAGCTTCCCTCGCGTGGGCTTGCTCGTGGTTGGGTCGTCGGCAATCTACAAGAGCCCCCCCAACCTTTCAAGGATGACCGGGGCGTCAACCAGGGCGATCACAGGCCCTATTCCGACGCGGCGATCGGGCTTTTCAGACGATCGACTTGACATCATCCTTAAGCGCTGCCAGTCTCCCGCCTCCGAAGCGCGCCCTCTTTATCGCGCCCGGCCAAACGCTCAATGAAGTTGTAGTCACGACACCACGTCGCTGAGACCGTTGATTCATAGGAGATCCTCATGGCTCGCAAATGCAAACTGACCGGCAAGAAGCCGCTCGTCGGTAACCGCGTCTCCCACGCGAACAACAAGACCAAGATGCGCCAGCTGCCCAACCTGCAGCAGAAGCGTATTTACATCCCCGAAGAAGATCGCTGGGTCCGCGTGCGCCTCTCGGCCCGCGCGCTTCGCACGGTCACCAAGAAGGGCCTGCTTCCCTTCCTGAAGTCCGAAGGCCTCACGCTTAAAGACGTGACCGCCTGAGTCTTGGACGGCCGCGAGCCTCTCGCGATCTTCAAGCGCTTTTAAAGCCGCCGCCCCTTCAAGGGTCGGCGGTTTTTTTATGCCCGCGAGCGGCCCTCAACGCGATGCCCGGTGATCGCGGTGCTTCGCGCCGGCGCCGGCGCTGTGTTAGGCTACAGGGTGCGCAGCGCGGCGATCGGCCGCGCTCCCCCGGCACACGCGCAGACGCGCGACGCTGGCCGCCGGGTCCACCGCCTCTTGTTGACGTAGTGCAGGCCCTCGCGATGTCTGAGAAGTCGCTAAAGACCCCGCAACGCGCCCGGCGCGTGCGCCAGATCACCGGAGCGCTGGCTGCGATCCCCACCGCGGCCCCCGACGCCCCCGAGATCCTGCGCGACCCCGGCCAGCTCACCGAGCTGAGTCTGCGCCTGCTCAGCGAGGGCGAGAAGATCGAGCTCTTGCTGGCCTTCCGCCGCCAGCTTCAGAAGCAGCAGCGCCGCTACAGCTCACTCTTGCAGATCAGCAGCTCGCTGGGCGCCACCCTCGATCGCGAAGAGTTTCTGGAGATCACCCTGGAGCAGCTCACCGAGCTGATGCGTGCGGAGCGCTCCACTCTCTACCTCATCGACCAGAGCACCGGACGGCTCTACGGCAAGATCGCCCAGGGCTCCCAGACCCAGATCGTACTCGACCCCGGCCAGGGCATCGCCGGCTGGGTGGCCCAGATCGGGCAGAGCATCAACATCCGCGACGCCTACGACGATCCCCGCTTTCACTCCGACGTCGACTCGCGCACCGGCTTTCAGACCCGCTCGATGCTCTGCCAGCCCATCCGCAACATGGAGGGAGAGATCATCGCCGTGGTCCAGGTGCTCAACAGCGCCGGCGGCAACTTCTCCGAAGACGATGAGAACCTCTTAAGCGCTATCGGCGGCCAGATCTCCATCGCGCTGGAGAACAGCGAGCTCTACCACTCCCTCGTCGAAAAAAACGCCCAGCTCCTCACCACCAAGGAGCGCCTGGAGCATAAGTTCGCCGAGCTCGATCTGCTCTACAACATCCAGAGCAAGCTCAGCCATCACAGCGATCTGGAGAGCCTGGTGCAGACCATCACCCAGGAGACCCTGGAGCTGGTCAACGGTAAGGCCTGTGCGCTCACCCTGCGCGAGGAGGGCTACCACCGGGTGCACGTGCTCATCGATCGCAGCGAAGATCAGTCGCGAAAGTGGGACTTCTACACCCGCGCGGTCACCGACGAGAACACCATCGGCCAGGCGGTCATCGCCAGCGGTCAGCCCTTTGTCTGCCACAGCCAGGCCTGCCAGCACCTGCCCGGCCCCACCAGCGAGGCCAGCGGGCTGAATGTGGAGAACATCATCGCCGTGCCCCTCTTCGACGATGAGGTCTGCATCGGGGCGCTGGAGGTCTTTAACCTGATCTTACCCCAGCAGGAGTGCCTGGGCTTTACCGACGATGACGTCAAAATCATCACGCTGATCGCCTCCCAGATCGCCGGCACCGTGGCGTCACGTCGCCACCGTGAGGCCCAGGAGAAAGAGCATCGCCTGGCGAGCATCGGGCAGATGATCTCAGGCATCCTCCACGACTTTAAGACCCCCTTCTCGGTGATCAGCGGCTACGTGCAGCTGATGGCCGACACCGATGAGGCCGAAGAACGCCAGGAGTACGCCGGCCGGGTCAAACATCAGATCCAGCAGCTCAACCAGATGACGCGCGAGCTCTTAAAGTTTGCCCGCGGCGACTCCCGGATGCTGCTCAGAAAGATCTTTGTGAACGCCTTTATGGACGAGACCCGCGAGCTGCTCGACGCCGAACTTCGCGATCGCAACATCGAGCTGGAGATCGATCTGAAGTACCGCGGGGAGGTGCGCATCGACGTGGTCAAGGTCAAGCGCGCCATTCTCAACCTGGCCCGAAACGCCGCCGACGCCATGCCCGAGGGCGGCCGCTTCACCATCGGGGTGGACCGCAAAGACGACCAGGTGATCTGGCGCTTTAGCGACACCGGCCAGGGCATCCCGCCGGAGATCCGCGACCACCTCTTTGAGTCCTTTGTCACCCAGGGCAAGCAAGACGGCACGGGCCTTGGCCTGGCCGTGGTCAAAAAGATCGTCTCCGACCACGGCGGCACCATCACCTTTGAGAGCAGCCCCGGCCAGGGCACGACCTTTGAGATCCGCACCCCGATCCATCCCCCGGAAGAGCCGAGTTGAGATGAGCCATCAACCTCTCCCCCGCACCCTGCTGGCGCTGCTGCTCTGCACAGCCGTCAGCGCGTGTGAGCCCTCCGAGCCCGTCAAAAGCCCGCCGGTGACCGTGCCCGGCGCCCCCAAACCGGACGCCAAAACGCCGCCTGCCGCAGCCGCAGACGAAGCCGCCGAGGCGTCCGAAGACGCGGTGGAGAGCGGCGAAGAAAGCCCCACACGCGCCCCCGCAGCGCTTCCGCCCGGCACGCCCGAGCAGCAGGAAGCGCTGATGCAGGCGAAGATGGCGTTTTTGCAAAACCGCCTGGTTGAAGCCGAAGATCAATTCAAAGCGATCGCCGAGTCGGAGCCCGTCACCGGCGACACCGTCTCAGCGGCGATCGCGCTGGGGCAGATCTACAGCGAGACCGGCCGCCGCCAGCGCGCGCTGGATCTCTACAACGATCTTCGCGCGCGGGTCAGCGATCTTCCCGAGGTGCTGCTCGTCCTGGCCCGCACCATGGCCGAGCTCGACCGCCCCGAAGACGCCATCGCCACCTACGAAGAGGCGCTCAAGGCCCAGCCCGACTATATCTTCTTGCTCACGGAGCTTGCCGAGCTGCACATCCAGCAGGGCAACCAGGAGAAGGCCGGCGAGCTGCTCTACACCTACGAGCAGCGGGTGCACACGCTGGCCAACCGTCTCGAAGATCACACCACCGCCCCCGAAGATCGCCTCTACCTGGTCGACGTCTTCTCGTTTGTGGATGACGATCGCGGCTACCGCGCGCTGATCGAGGCGCTCAACGATCCTCACCCTCAGGTGCGTCGCGCCGCGGCGATCACCGTGGGTGAGCTGCAGCTCGATGAGGCGCGCAACATCCTGCAGCGCGTCGCCATTGAGGATGAGGCCACCGAGGTTCGGCTGGCCGCCCGCGCCGCCCTGCAGGTGATGCAGGAGCAGCGCTGAGCGCCCTCAGCGCACGAAGTCGCCGCCGGTGAGGATGTTGTCGAGCGGCGCGATGTACACGGTACTGGTGCCGGCGTCGACGAGCGCGATCTGGCGGCCGGCGCCGATGTCGTCAATCACCACAAGCTCCGAGGGGAGCGCCGTGCCCAGCGAGGCGCCGTCGACGGCAAAGGCCCGGTCCACGCGGAAGGTGTAGCTCAAGCCCTCGCGCGCGCCGACCTCACCCTCGCGGATGCGCAGCGCCAGATACGGCCCTTCCCAGACCTCGCCAGCGGCCACGCGGCCCTGAATGCGGCCGTTGAGCGCGTCTTCTTTGAGCACGCAGGACTCACCGTCGCGCTCCCACACCGAGGCGAACCCGCTCTGGGTGCCCGTGGCGATCCACTGCTCCTGAGGACGCACCTCGTAGCGAAGCCCCGTATCAAAGCACTCGCGGGTGGGGAGCATCGCCGCAAACCCCTCCTCGTCGATGGGGCTGATCGTGAGCGTTGTCGCGCCGATCTCGGTGATCTCGTAGGTCAAAAAGGTCTCACTGCCCTGGAAATCGGCGCAGCCCCCACCCTCGGCCGGCTCGGAGAGGATGCGCAGGCGATCGCCCACCTCCACGCCGGCCGCGCAGTAGTCGACGCCGCCGGAGAGAAACTTGCCGGCGCCCTCGGTGGCGATAATGCCGCGCTCCTGGCTTCCCACGCCGGGGAGCGCACCCTCAAAGGTGAGCGTCCAGCTCTCGTTGCGCAGGCGCACGTCATAGACCTGGCGGTTGATCTCGGCCTGAACCTCGTCGCCCTCGACCTGAAGCTGGGCGCGGGCCAGCTGCATCAGCTCGGCGCGCGGAGCGTCGATGAAGTTGCGCAGCTCCTCGTCGACGTCGGGGGCCACGGGCTGATCGATGAGCGGGGAGCCGCAGCCCAGCGCGGTAGCTGTGCCGGCGGCGGCCTGGCTCATGGCCTGGCGAAGCTCATCGGGCTGCTCGCAGGTGGCACGGCCGACCAGGCGCCCCTGGGCCGCGGCGGCATCCCGCAGCGCGAAGATCGGGGTGATGGCCAGGGTGCGATCCTCATCCTCAATGACACGGCGATTAAGGAGGGCTTCGTCAGAGGTGTCGATGCTCTCTTCGAGCGAGGCCAGAGGCAGGGCCGGAAGCGTGAGGCAGCGAGCCTCCGGGTGGGCGTCTCGGAGCTCGGTGTTGGAGGCAAACGCCTCGTCGCTGAGCAGACCCTCGGGCGCCTCAAAGGCGCACTCCACGTCGAGCACATCCACGCGGTAGAGGCTGCCATTGTCGGAGGCGACCATCAGGCCGTGGCGATGCACCACAAGCGCGGTGGGGCCATCGACCAACACGCGGCGCTCAAGCACAGGCGCCATCGTGCGGGCCTGACGCACAAGCGCGATACCCGGGATATCCGACGCCCCCACTGTCGTGGGCTCGCTGGCCAGACGCGCATCAATGAGCTCGCCGCGCGCCCGGTCGATGACCACGACCTGGCTCTCGGCCTGCTCGAGCACGTAAATAAACGCGCCGCTCGGATCAAAAGCGACCTCGGTGGCGCCAAAGAGGGTGCCACGCTCGCCAGCCCAGTCGATGCGGGCGACTTCACAGGGGGCGGACTCCCCCTCCAGGCAGGTGGCCTCGCCAAGGGCCTCATCGCTGAGCGCGACGAGTGAGAGATCGGCGAGGTCGCCGTAGACGATCGCGGCCATCCCGGCCTCGGCGTCGAGCGCCAGATCGGTGGGCTGACCCGGGAGCGCAAGCTCCACGGCCTCACCCTCCGCCCAGGTGCAGTTCTCCGGGGTGTAGCCGCGGCGGTCGATGTTGCCCTCGGGCCGCTCGCAACCCAGCGAGGGTCCCACCCAGAGGGTGTTGGGAGCGGCCAGCAATGCGGCGATCCCGGCACTCGACGCGTTCTCAAATGTCTCAATGGCCACCGGCGAGCCGGGAAGTTCCACGGCTTCGGGGAGCGTGCGCATCGTCCAGAGATCGACGGCGCTCAGGGTGTTATCGCCCTGGTTGGCCACCAGCGCGGCGGTGCCATCGGGGCTGGCCGCCACATCAATGGGGCGCGGTCCCACCTTGATCTGGGTGATGCCCGGGATGCGGGTGTCCAGGTTGACCAGACGCGGGATCGACGCCGTCAGGTCGACCACGCCCAGGCGCTCGGAGACGGTGTTGACCACCAGCCCGAAACCGCGGGGGCGCTCCACATCGGCGCAGCGCGGCAGCGCCCCGGGCGCAATGGAGAAGTCCTCGGAGTCGAGCCCGGGCAGACACACCTCGCCACGCACCGCCTCGATGGCCACCGGGGCGTTGAGCCCACTGGGAGCCTGGCGCACCTGCTCTTCGCAGCCGGCGGTGGCCAGCGTGAGAAGTCCCAACCCGCAAAAAGTCGCGATCGTCCTGGCGTTGCTCATACGCGTTCACATCGTGTGCTACCCACCCTCAGGCCCGCCGCGCCACGCCCGGAGTAAAGGGGTGGCGAGTTGGCGGGGAGGTGGGGTTATTGAATATGTTCGATGACCTGATGAAAGGTCTCACTGGCCGGATCGAGATCGATAATCGCGATCGTCCCGCAGCTCTTCTCGTCGTCTTTGCAGCGTGCGCCGGCCACGTCTCCACGCTGGTCAAAGAGCGAGACGTAGGCCTGGCAACGCTCCCCGGGAGCGCCGCAATGGACCGGGGCCGGATCGATCACCATATCGTAAGGGCTGCGACCGACCTCAATGATATCGACCACCGCGCCAAGCTGCGGATCGACGACCTGAATGATGCCGTTTCGATACGAGGGGACATAGACCCGCTCCACCCCGTCGGCGCCCTGATGCACGACCACTCCGGAAGCCCCGGGCTCCAGCGGAATGGTGTTGATGATCTCGTGACGAAGCCCCTCGCTCTCATCGATGCCGACCACAAAGAGCGCGCCGGGGCGGCGCGCGGCCACATAGAGGCGATCGCCGGCAGCATTAAACGCTAGCCCGCGCGCATCGACCTGCGTCACCGCGCGAGAGAGCTCCACGGTGCCGCGGCGCACGATGGCCTCCACCGTGCCCTCTTCGTTGACGTAAGGCTGGAAGATCGCCACCACATTGGTGAAGCGACCCGCCACGTACACATCCTGGGTGCCGGGGCGAATGCGCGTCTGGTTGCCGCCCTCAAGCAGCGCGGCGCTGCGCATCGACGCCCCCGCGATCTCCCCATCGGGGAAACTCAGCGAGGTCACCTGATTACCCTGAAGGTGCGAGAGGTGCACCAGATCAAAGTCCACCTCCTCGCCGGCGATCTCCCGGGTTACCCGGCCCACCGAGAGGCCGAAGGGATCGAGGGGAATCTCCGCCCCGTCGCGCACATCGGGCACCCGGCGCACAAGGCAGCTGCGGGTATCTCGCTGAGACTCCCCGTCGACCTCGCAGAAGAGCGCCTGCCCCTCGGAGGCGACCTCAAGCACGGTCACCTCGCTCTCCTGACGGCTGGTCACATATGCGCGCGTGCCGTCTTCATTGAGCTCGATATGACCGGCAAAGGAGGGAACATATGGCGAGGCGTCGGCCAGGATCGTGTTGGTCGTCGTATCGATCACCGAGACCGTGCCCCCCATCTCCTCGTTAAACTTCAAATCGAAGTTGCTGTTGGTCACATACAAAAAGCGCCCCGCCGGGTGCATCTCCAGCCCGATCGGGTAATAGAGCGCGTCGCGAGGCGGCAGGGGCTCTTCGTAGGGCTCCCCACATCCTGTCATTCCCAGCGCGCAGCCGGCGGCCGCGATCAGCAGCCGCACCTTCATTCGGTCATTCATACCAGTCCAGATCGCCCTGTTTTCTTCTATCGATGCCCGCAAACGCGGCGAGTGCGAATTAGCACCTGCGCGCCCGCGAGCGCAAGCGCGCCCGCTGAAGGGCTGGCCCTCAAGGCTCAAGACGCCCGGCCTGCAAACCAGCGCCTCCGGCTTCAGGGGATCGCCGCCGCCCGTGGTGCGATCGGCGCCGATCGGCCGCGATCAGCAGGGCGAATCTTCCATAGCGAGGCCACACATCGCCTCATCGCCCGCAGAGGCACGTGCCGATCCCCCCCTGAATTCGCGCCGAACTCGCCGTCTCACCTCCGAGCAACGCTCTCTTCTCCTCCAACCCCTCGCCCTCGCCACAGCGCTTCGATGAGGGCTCGCAGGCGCCCGCGCGCGCTTTCGTCGTTACCCGGCTTGTTTTTTTCTCCAAGGCCCGTTATGTAGTCCTCCGCCCACCTGCTGGGTCAAAATTTTGCGACGCCGACTTCAGGCCTGTGAAGCCTTCGCGCTTTTGAGCGCCACGATATTCTGGAGAGTTTGTCATGCGAGAGAAAATCCGACTCGTTTCGTCCGCCGGCACCGGCTACTTCTACACCACGACCAAAAACAAGCGGAACACCCCCGACAAGCTTCGCATCAAGAAGTTTGATCCGAAGGTCCGCAAGTACGTCGAGTTCGTGGAAGCCAAGATCAAATAATGTAGGCCGGCGCACCCGGCTGACCCTTAAGAGGAACCCCTTATGTCCAAGTACGGAAAGATCAACTGGCGCCGCCGTCGCAAGATCGACCCCTTTGAGCAGAACCCCTCCTGGCGTCTGGACTACAAGAACGCCGAGCTGCTCAAGCTTTTTGTGACGACCACCGGCAAGATTCTGCCGCGTCGCATCACCGGCGTGAACGCCGTGAACCAGCGCCGCCTGCGCCGCGCCATCCTGCGCGCTCGCCAGATCGCGCTGCTGCCCTACACCACGCACAAGTCGTAAGGGTTGAGCGCGCCTGCTCCTGATGTTTTCAGAAGAACAGCGCGCGCCAGGGCAACGACGACGGCGGCCCCCTCCCCCATCATCCCGCTTAAGCGGGTCGGGAGGGCGGCCGCCGCGTTGCGTTCTTGCGCTGCGCACAACGCCGCGAAGTCAGACCGCACAAGGGGTTACGCTTTATTACAAGGGCCGCAGCTGCCGCCGGCGCGCGAGAAATCGGCGCGTTCAGGCCACACGCGCCCCGAAAGGGGGGCAGAGGCTGTAGACACCGCCGGGTGTCTCCGCTAGCCTTGCGCACAACCAGAAGCTCCTCAACCCGCTGCATCATCAGCGCTCTTCTGAAACGACATGAGGCCAGATATGGGATGGAATGTGCCCGGCGCATCGCGCCTGTTGACCGCGACCCTGGGGCTATGCACCGTCGCCGGCATCACCGCCTGCAACGAATACCCGGTTCAGCTGACGCGCTCGACCAGCGCCATTGAGTTTATTCAACCCCAGACGGCCAACGGCACAGCCAAGGCCGACATCCTCTGGATGATCGATAACTCCGGCTCGATGTGTCAGGAGCAAAAGCTCTTGCGCGAGGGCTTTGCCGACTTTGTCCAGATCCTCGGCGAGGTTAACCTCGACTTCCATATCGGGGTGACGACCACCCACTTTGTCGATGACACCGTCGACAGGGGGCGCGAGCCGGTCGCTGAGCCGGGATATCTGCAATCGACCCCGCAGCCCATCCCGGGCGCTGACAACACCTGCTATTACGGGCTGAATGAGGACGGAAGCCTCAACTTAAATGATATGTCGCCCATTCTTGACTCCATCGCCACCGCGGTGGAGTGCACGACCAACCCGGACGACTATCAGGATCTTCTCAACCCGCCTCTTTCTGAGCTGCGCTGCACCTTTGACGAGTTTAACTGGCCTGAAGAATGTACCGGCGACGCTCGTCTGGCCGAGACCTATTTCCCGCCGCCCTCGGCCTATCGCCCCATCCCCAAGGTACTTCGCGCTGAAGACTACACCGACGAACGTGGCGAACTTGAGGTTGACCGCCTCTCCAAGGACTTCGCGTGCATGAGCCTGGTCGGCGTGCGCGGCTGGGGTTTTGAACAGGGGCTGGCCGCTGTCGCCCGCGCCTTTTCTCCGGAGTTGACCGGCGGTCCTGACGGCGATCCGGCGCAATACCCCAACGCTGGCTTCTTGCGTCCTGACGCAGAAACCGGGGTAATCTTCGTCTCCGACGAGAACGACTGCAGCCACGATGGCACGCTCGACTACCAGACCTACTGTGGCGTCAGCGAGTGCACCTACCAGGAAAACCTGGGTGAAGCCGGCGCGCTTTTGAAGGTTAGCAACCTGCGTGACGAGCTGCTCGCCAACATCGCCGCCTCCCGCGGTGTGAACAGCGTCGATCCCAATACCGAGGTCATTATGGCCTCGATTCATGGACGCGAAAGCCGCTTTACCAGAGATCGCCCCGAGCCGGACTGTCAGCCTGAGACTGCCAACGCCGGTGACCACGTCCCGATCAGCTGCGCCAGCGTCAACGGGGAAGCGTATTCGGGCCACCGCTATGCAGAGTTCATCAGCGCTTTTGAACGGTCTTTCCCCAAAGCGCCTTCGGAAGATGAGCCGATGACCGGGCTTATCTGCAGCGATTTCACGCCGGCTCTTGATAAAATCGCTGAACTCTTCTCACCCAAAGCCTCCGGCTGCATCGACGACATCTACGCCTGCGACGGGCCTGAGGCGGCCTGCCCCTCCAACCCCTACACTGGCGAGGCGGGCACCTGCCGCCCCTACCCGGTGGACGCCGGCCTGGAGTCCTCGGGTTATTACTGCGACACGGGCGTGCAGGTGCGCATGAAGCTTCCGGCGGATGCCGAGGCCGACCTGACCCGCCTGGAGACCACCCAGTACTGCCTGGAAGGCACCATCGGGCTGCCGGAGTATCCGCGGGGCTGCGTGGTCGATCCGGCCAACTACCAGCTCAGCGCCTGCCCGGGTGGTACCTCCGGGGTGATCATCGACTGGAACGACGAGCAGTGGTTCAACATCCTCTCTGGCCTTGAGGTCGAGGCGCGTTACGCGCGTCTGCCCAGCGAGCGTTAACCACGGCACCACACGCTGAAAACAAGCCACGGGGGGGAGGCTGAAAGAGAATAAAGCCACCTCCTGTTGCAGGAAGGTGGCTTTATTTTTGACCAATCGCGCCAAACTTTTCGCCGGACACGCCAAACTTTTGACAAGATTTGACAAAATAGGGCTTGGCGATCTCAAATAGAAGTCATTAGCATACCGGCGCCTGGCACAGATGAAAGGGGGAAACTCGTGGTTTGTGCCCCGTGTCACCGATGTCGACGCCGTCAGGGAGCGCATCATGTCTAACCTGGGTTCGTCCTCCGGGACAGGCCAGCACATCCGCGCATTACGCGAAGCGCGAAGGCAGAAGTTGCGGGAGCAAAGCCCCCAGCATCACTGCCCGAGCTGCATGTCGGTGGTTTTCGCCGATGAGCCGCAATGCCTGGAGTGCGCCTTGAAGGCGCCCGAGGACGGTTGGCCCTCCCTGGAAGAGGCCAACGACCCGTGGCTCGGGCGAGTGATCGACAAGCGCTACCTGGTGGCCAAACCCCTGGGACGCGGATCGTCTGCAGCGGTGTACCGGGCGGAGTCCCTCTCGATCTCGCGCCACTTCGCCATCAAGATCATTTCGACCGACAAAGGTCAGGCCGACCAGATCATCGAGCGCCTCAACCGCGAAGTCGAGGCGCTGAGCCGACTTCGCAACCCGCACATCGTCTCCTTCTACGAGATCCTCGACCTGAAGGGCTCGTACGTCGCCGCGATCATGGACCTGATCTCGGGGATGACGCTCGAGGATCTGGTGATTCGTCAGGGCCCGCTCAGCGTGCAGCGCGCCTGCGCGCTCCTGCGCCAGATCGCCAACGGTCTTTATGAGGCGCACCAGGCCGGCATGATCCACCGCGATCTCAAGCCGGAAAACATGATGGTCGAGCGCCTGCCGGCCGGCGACGACTTCATGCACATCCTCGACTTTGGCATCGTGCGCCTGACCGACGACTCCGGTGTGAGCATGACCCACGGGTTCATCGGCACGCCGCTCTACGCCAGCCCCGAGCAGGCGATGGCCAAGACCGTCGACCGGCGCAGCGACATCTACAGCCTGGGCGCGATTCTCTTCTTTATGCTCACGGGCAAGCCGCCCTTTATCTCCAACAACGTCTACAGCGTGCTGCGCATGCACGTGCGCCAGAAGCCGCCGCGCTTAAGCGAGGCGCACCCCGGGCGTGTCTTCCCCGAGGAGCTGGAGCGCCTGGTCGCGCGTATGCTGGCCAAAGAGCCCTCCGAGCGCCCCAATGACCTCTCCGAGGTGATCGCCGCGCTGGACACCTTTGCCAACTCGCAGCTCTCCTCCGAGGCGACCTCATCCTCACAGGTGGGCTCAGGGCGCATGACACCGCCCTCCGGGGTGTTCGGGGCGACCAAAGCCACGGTGGCCTCCAGCGCCGAAGCCGCGGCCACCTCCGACGCCTCAGTGGCCGCCCCGCCGGCCGAAGCCGCCGAGCCGCACGGCTTCGGGCGAGAGGAGCACACCAGCGCGGCCACCCTGCAGGCCTTTGGCAAGCGTCAGCCCGCGCACACCCCGGTCTTCTCGCGCATCGACACCCCGCAGCATCACGAAGGGCTTAAGGCCATCCCCGCCCAGGTGCGCTACGCCCCGCACGAGAGCAGCTCGGCCACGGCCGTGCCTGGCGCGCTGCACACCCTTCGGGTGAGCCCGGCTGAGGTGGTGGCAAGCGCCCACAGCGGCGGAAGTTTTGTGATCCTTGAGGGCGCTCCCCACGAGGCCATGCTCTTTGACGCCGGCGCAAGCAGCCCGCGCCCCCTGGCGGTGGCGACCGCCTCGCGCGTGACTGCGCTCGCCCTGGGCGAAGATGCGATCTTCGCCGGCCATCGCGACGGCTCCATCTCGCGCACCTCGCTCGACAAGGCGCAGACGCGCACCCTTTTTCAAGATGTTCGCCGCGCCTCGATCGCCTCGATCGCGGTGAGCCCGGGCACCAAAAGCGTGATCGCCGGCTCGACCTCCGGGCGGGTCTACGCGCATCAACCCGGGCGCTCGAGCTCCAGCGAGTGGACGCGCGTGCGAAATGGCGAGGCGGTGCGGTGTGTGGCGCTGGGCGCCGGCGGCGACACCGCCGCGATCAGCCGACGCGACAACAGCGTGGAGATCCTCTCGCTGGGCTCACCCCGACAGCCCACCGCCCAGTTCCGCACCGAAGCGCCCGTGACCGCCATGGCCCTCTCGCCAGACAACTACCTGCTGGCCGCCGCGCTCGCCAACCACACCCTGGCGCTTTTCCAGATCCCCACCGGGCGCAAGCTGATGACCCTGCCCACGCGCCACCTCGATGTGCTCGCCCTGCTCTTTGCCGACGGCAGCACGCCGACCGCCATCTGCGCGGTCGATCGCCGGGTCGAGACCCTCTGCTTTGAGCAGATCAGCGCCGGCGCCGCCGCGCGCTGAGCCGCAGCGCCCGCCCGCGTCTCACTGCGGCGCTTCCCACCCCAGCCAACGCACCCGCCGCGACCGCAAAAGCCCGGCCTCCGCTTGATCGAAGAGCTCTTCGAGCCGCTCAAAAAGCGCTCTGTTATCGCGCGGCTCGTAGCTCTGCAGCGCCTCGCGGTAGCGGGGCAAATCATCAACAAAATCCACCAGGTCGGTCGGTCCCATCCGCTGAGTGTACGTGCCGTAGCCCAGGTCTTTGAGGTAGCGCGCGTTAAGCAGCTGCTCAAACTGCCCGCCCACCGGCGTGGCCAGGTAGGGTTTGCGCAGGTGCAGTGCCTCCCCCATCAGCGTAAAGCCCGCCGAGCCGATGACGCCGGCACAGCTCGCCAGGTCCTCGACAAACTGCGTCTCACTAAAGGGCCGAAAGGTGAGGTTGCCGTGGCGTTGATCTTCTTTGATATCGCGGCGAAGCCCGTAAATGTAGACCGGACGCGTGAGCCCGGCGAGCATGCGTGGAAGATCCGAAAAGCTCGGGGAGGTCTGGTAGACGAGCAGGTGTTCCCCTTCTGAGGGCCGCGCGTTGAGGAGCTCCGGGCGTAAGATCGGCGGCACCAGCGACGTGCGTTTTTTGCGCACCTTCGGCTCCACAAAGGTCGTGATCACGTAATGCGCCGCCCGCGGGCATTTGGCCTTCACGATCGACTTGGCCAGCAGAAACGCGTTCATCTCCTCGCCAATGATGTGGTCTTCGTGCCAGCAGCGGTTGATGAGCTGAATGTTATCGATGCAGATCAGCGGAATGCGATGAACTTTGGCAAAGAGCCAGCTCCAGCTCTCGAAGTCGCTGATCACAAGATCCGGCTCAAACTTTGCGGCCATCTCGAAGTAGCGGCGCACGTTGGACGGCCAGCCCTCCATCGCCCCGCGCAGGTTATCAACGGCGGTAGCCAGCCGGCGCACCTCGTTATTCTCCATGGCCATGGTCAGCCCCCAGATCTGGTCGACCTCGGGCACGCGCGCTTTGAGATAATCGTGGGCGCGCCCGGAGGCGACGACCTGCACCTGGTGGCCCTGCTCCAGAAGCCAGGCCAACACCACGCCGCTGCGCATCGCGTGACCCATGCCCTCGCCGACCACGCCATAAAGAATCTTCATACCAACTCCCGGGGTTCGCTGAGCTTCGGACTGCAGCTCGTTGTACCGCTCTCGTAGCGCGCGCTTCAAGCGCATCGGGGCCCGCCGCGGTGACACTTTGGAAACGCCTCGCCAGCCCGCAGCGCCAACCCGCATCTTCCTTGCCCGATGGCCCCCCTCCAAGTATTGTAACGCCGATCCATGATGATGCGGCGGCGGCCGGTGGCGCACCTTTGGACCACCTCGCCGGCGAAAAAATGCCGGCTTTGAACACGCCCTGGTGTCGCCCATCGTCAACCGCTCCAGCCGGGAGCGAAACCTGCCAGAAGACGACTTGAATCACTGCGCCACGCGCCGTGCCCTGAGCCAGGCCACACCCACCGCGCGCTGCCGTCAAACGGGGTCAAGACCGTGCCGATCAAACTGCGATACGCTGGAAACACCCACGTCGGGATGAAGCGGGGCCATAACGAAGACAACCTTCGTCTTGTGCCTGAGGAGAACCTCTACATCGTCGCCGACGGCATGGGAGGGCACGCCAGTGGCGAGGTCGCCTCACAGCTGGCCGTCGACACCATCGCCGAGTTCTTCCAGGAGACCAGCAAAGATGAAGATCTGACCTGGCCCTATAAGATGGAGAAGGGGCGTACCTACGAGGAAAACCGCCTGGGCGCCAGCATCAAACTGGCCAACCTGCGTATCTTCGAGACGGCCAAAAACGACCCGAGCAAGCACCACGGCATGGGCACCACCGTCGTCGCGCTGTGCATCTGCGGGGAGACCATCTACGTGGGTCACGTCGGCGACAGCCGCGTCTACCGGCTGCGCGGCGAGGAGCTGCATCAGGTCACCGAAGACCATTCGCTGCTCAATGACTACATCAAGATGAAAGATCTCACCGAAGAAGAGATCGAGAACTTCCCGCATAAAAACGTCATCGTGCGTGCGCTGGGCATGAAGGAGACCGTCCAGGTCGATGTCTGCCACGAGGAGCCTCAGCACAAGGATCTCTACCTGCTGTGCAGTGACGGCCTCAACGGCATGATCAACGACAAGACCATCCGTCAGATCATGGTGGATAACCGCGACAACCTGGAGGTCTGCATCGATAAGCTCATCGAGGCGGCCAACAACAACGGCGGTACCGACAACACCACGTGTGTGATGGTCGAAGTTCTCAAAGAATAACCTTCTACATCGCAAAGGTTTGGGTCATGTCCGAGGAGCTCGACGAACGCAGTGAACCGGGCGCCGGAGCGCCGCGCGTGGTGATCGTGACCGGGCTAAGCGGCTCGGGCAAATCCACCGCGATCCGCGCCCTCGAAGACCTGGGGTACTTCTGCATTGATAACCTGCCGGTGCCGCTCTTGCCCAAGGTGCTGGAGCTCGCGCAGAGCGGGCCTTCGCGCCAGGAGTGGCGCCGGCTGGCCTTTGTGGTCGACACCCGCGACCACGTGCACCTCGATCAGGCCAACGCCACGCTCAACCAGCTTCGCGACGAGGGGATCGACGTGCAGGTGGTCTTTCTGGAGGCCACCGACGATGTGCTCGTGCGCCGCTTCAGCGAGACTCGCCGCCGCCATCCTGTGAGTGAGGCGCGTAACGTGCCCGAGGGCATTCGGCTGGAGCGGGAGTCTCTCGACGATATCCGCGCCCGCGCCGATGTGGTCGTCGATACCTCCACGCACACCGTGCACACGCTCAAGGCCCTGATTCAGGAGCGCTTCAGCGATGATGCCCCCCCGCCCTTCTCGATCTCGGTGCTGAGCTTCGGCTTCAAGTACGGGCTGCCCATTGAGTGCGATCTGGTCTTCGATCTGCGCTTTCTGCCCAACCCGTATTTTGTCGAAGAGCTGCGCCCCAAAACCGGGCTTGATGCCGATGTGCAGCAGTATGTGCTGGGGTTGAGCGAGGCGGTGACCTTCCTGGGGCTCTTTCAGCAGATGGCCGAGTTCACGCTGCCTCTCTACGAGCGCGAGGGTAAGAGCTACCTGACCATCGGCATCGGATGCACCGGCGGGCAGCACCGCTCGGTGGCGATCGCCGAGACGATCACGCAGCGGCTCGCCAACCGGGGCTGGAATGTTTCGACCCGCCACCGCGATCTAGAGCGTAAGTCGCGTTAAGCAACCCATCGTTTCTGCTGCACCGCTTATGCCCCACCCTTCCTATGCCCCACCCTTCCAACGCTCATCTCCACGAGCGTCTCTTAGTTAAAGTTGCCGCACTGAGCCGCTGATGTCTGCACGTCGACCGGGCGCAAAGCCCCTTTTGATCGCGCTGGCCGTGATCGTCTTCGGGGTGATCGCCGCGCTCAACATCGAGCCTGTGCCCGCCCCCGGCGCTCCGGCTGTCGCCCCCGACAGGCTTGAAAACCTCTCGCCAGCAGAGGCCCTGGCCGCCGCCGAGGCTTTCTACGAGAGCCGCCCCCTCTACGAGCGCCCCCACCCCTACACCCCCGTGCCCGAGGGGCTCCCCGATCTGCGCGCCGAGACCTGCGGGGCCTGCCACGCCGAGATCTATGCCGAGTGGCAGCTCTCCACCCACCGCCGCGCCTGGCTCGACGACGCCCAGTTCATGGAGGAGCTCGCAAAATCCCGCGGCGACCACAACGAGCCCGGCGCCGAGCGCCACGACGTGAGCTGGATGTGCGTCAACTGCCACACCCCGCTGGTCAACCAGCTCGAAAAGCTGGTGGTGGGGCTGGAAGACGGCGACATCGCCAAACCGATCTACGTCGATAACCCCGTCTTTGACGCCGAATTGCAGCTCGACGCCATCACCTGCGCCACCTGCCATGTGCAGGATGGCGTGGTGCTCGGCCCCCGCGGCGACTCCGAGGCCGCGCCCCACCCTGTGGCCAGAGGCGATCACCTGCTCGACGAGGAAAACTGCGTGCGCTGCCACCAGGCCGAGGCGCTCTTCCCCGAGCAAAACTTAGGCTGTTTTTTCACCACCGGCGCCGAGTGGTCCGAGAGCGAGTTCGCCGAGCAGCAGCAACACTGCCAGGACTGCCACATGCCCCAGACCGAGCGAAAGATCGCCGGGAACTACGATGTGCCCGTGCGTAAGACCCGCCACCACTGGTTTGGCGGCTCGCTCATCCCCAAAAAGCCCGAATATGAGGCGGAGATCGCGCCGTTGCGCGAGATCTTCGGCTCCGGCGCCTCGATTTACCTGGAAGGCCCCGCCGACGACTGCGCCGGCGACGGCTGCGCCGACGCCCGGGTGGTGGTGCTCAACGATAAGGCCGGCCACCGTTTTCCCACCGGCGATCCGGAGCGCCACGTCGACGTGAGCGCCCGCGTCATCACCCCCGATGGCCGGGAGCTTGCCCGCGAAGCGCTGCGCATCGGCGCCATCTTTGAGTGGTGGCCCGAGATCAAGCTCAAGAGCGACAACCGCATCTTGCCTGGCGAGTCGCTTGAGCTGGGGCTGAGTTGGGAGGACGAAGCGCCTGCTGGCGAGGGGCCGGTGATCGTGGAGATCGAGGCCGTCAAACAGCGCATGTACGAGGAGGCCTTCGACTTCCACGAGCTCGAGGGGCGCTACGTGCGCGGGCGCCACTTCCACCGCTCCCGCTGGGAGGTGGCTGAAAACGGGCAGGTGCGCCTGCTCTCCATCGAAGACGACTTCGGCGCTCGCCAGACGCTGGAGCCTCAAGACGCGTCGACCGCCCCAGAATAAGTGCTTAGCTTTAGAGGGATTGTGCCGATCGCCACGCCGTGCGGCCCCTGACCTCCGAGGCTCTCCATGCGCCATGCTCCCGCTGTCGCCCTGCCCCGCTCCGCGGAGGCCTTCTCCGCCTTTTTTCTGGGCGCGCCCTGGCCGATGCATCTCGTCGACGCTCAAGGCTCCCCCGGGGTCTGCAACCCGGCGCTGGTCGACCTGCTGGGCCTCTCGAACCCCAGCCCCCCGCACGCCGAGCTCCTCACCCCGGAGGGCGCTCGCCAGCTCGCCAGGGCCAGCCGCCGCCTGGCAAAGGGGGGCTGCGACTTTGTCGATCGCGCCCTGACTTACCTGCACGCCTCCGGCACTCCGATGCGCGCCGCCCGGCTGCGCCTGATCCCCCTGGAGCGTGACGACGAGGGGGAGCCGGGCTACCTGGCCATGCTCAACGAGCTTGTGCCGCCCCAGCCTTTCAGCCGCGCCGAGCTGCAGAGCCGCATGGCCCAGGCCATCGCCCACGACTTCAACAACGTGTTTACGGTGGCGGCGAGTTATGTGGATCTGGTGCGTCACCAGGTCGAGGATGATGCGCACGGCCAGCAGCTCGAACGCGCGCTTAAGGCCTGTCGCCGCGGCATCGCCCTGGTCGACGCGCTGCAGCTGCTGACCTCCCTCGACGGGCTGCCCCCCACCGAGACCGACCTCAACGAGCTGCTGGAGCGCCAGCAGCGCGTCTTGAGCCAGACCCTCTCCCCCGGTCCAAAGCTGGTGGTGAACGCCGAGGAGGATCTGCCCATTCTGCGCGCCCATCCCTCGCGTGTCGGGCAGCTGGTGGCCGATCTGGTGGCCAACGCCCTGATGCGCTGGCCGCAGGCCAGCCGCCTTGAGCTCAACGCGCGGCGAGCACGTGCCGAGCACCCCGGCGTAGAGCTGAGTATCGGCGGTGCCGACGACCCCAACACTGCCTACGATGGCCCTTTCTGGCCGATGCTCGTGGGCCGCGTGGAGCAGGACGAGCACCTCACGCGGGTGCCCGAGGTTGTCGCCGAGTTCGATGTGGATGTGATCTGCGACCAGCACGCCATCACCGCCTTTTTGCCCGCTCCCACACTCCACTGATCTTTTCCGAACGCCACCCGCCATGCTCGCCGGCGGCCCTGCCCGGGCTGTCGGCGCGTTATAACTCGCCAGGGCATACCCTTTTCGGGGGCTGAACCCCCTCCCCTTCCGTCCGCGAACGCCTCAAATCAGGTGGCAACCTCGTCGGAGCCGTCCCGGGTTACGCTCGCTTCATGGTCCTACCCCCCGGAACGCCGTCCGCGTACGCCTCAAATCAGGCGAAGACCTCAGCGGAGCCGTCCCGGGTCACGGTCCCTTCATGGCGCTTCGCCAGCCGAGGCGTCCCGGGACGCGGTGGGTTCATGGTCCTCCCCCCCGGGGGGCCGTCCGCGGACACGGTCGGTTCATGGCGCTTCGCCAGCCGAGGCGTCCCGGGTCACGCTCGCTTCATCGCCATTTTGCAAATCTGGTGCCCCGAGGCGCCCTCCCCTGGGGTGGCCTCGATAAATCGGGCGCCCGGGGGCGCCTTCGTTTGATGGCGAGTCGTCAACTCCGGCGCCCCAAAGCGTCAGGAGGCGGCAGCGGCCGGCGGCGGTGGCGCCCGCAGGCAACCTGGGGCATGCTCTCGCCAGGAACGCTCTTGCCAGAAACGCCCCCACCCCGATCTGCCCTTTTTTCCGAGTTTTTTGAGTTATGCGTTATTACCCCCGCGTCGATCTGACCCAACCCCTGGAAAATGTCCTGCGCGCCGGGCACCCCTGGATTTTCGAAGACGCGCTCCGCCACCCCGAGCTTGAGGCCGGCGACGCCGTCGACGTCTACGACATGCACGGCGACTGGCTGGGACGAGGTATTATCGATCCGCAGTCGCCCATCCGCGTGCGCCTGTGGACGCGCAACCCCCAGACGGAGCTCGACAACCGCCTGCTCGACCAGCGCATCCGCCAGGCGATCAAGCGCCGGCCCTTTCCCACGGCCGATACCAACGGCTTTCGCCTGCTCAACGGAGAGGGCGACCGGGTACCGGGGCTGGTGTGCGATATCTATGGCGATGTGGCCGTGCTGCGCCCCGACGGGCTGGCCGCCGAGCGCTGGCTCAAGCCCGCGCGCCAGACGATCAGTAAGCTCCTGCCCATCAAACACTGGGCGATCAAACGCTCGAATCTCCACCGCGGCAAGCTCCCGCGCGCGGAGTGGTGGGAGTGCGAGGCCCCCGCGGAGACGACATTTGTGGAGGGCGGGCTGACCTACGTGGTCGACCCGATGGAGGGGCAGAAGACGGGCTTTTTCCTCGATCAGCGCGCCAACCGCCGCCGCCTGGCCGAGTTGTGTGTGGGGCGCCGGCTGCTCAATCTTTTTGGCTACACCGGGGCGTTTTCGCTGGCGGCCGCGGCCCGCGGGGCGGCGCGCACGACCACCGTGGATCTGGCGGCGCCGGCGATCGCCGACGCCCGGCGCAACTTTGAGCGCAACCACATCCCGGCGCCGGCCCACGGCTTCGAGGCCTGCGACGCCTTTGAGTACCTGGAGCAATTCGACGCGGAGCGCGCCCCCTTTGAGGTCGCCGTCTGCGATCCGCCCAGCTTCGCCCACCGCCACAGCGACGTGCCGCGGGCGACCGAGGCCTACACGCGAATTTTCCAAAAATTGATTGAGGTCATGCCCACCGGTTCTACCATTGCCCTCGCCTCATGCAGCAGCCACATCGACCGGGGGCGTTTTTTGAACATCGTCTCGGCGGCCAGCCAGCGCGCCGGCGCCGAGCTCGTGCTCACGGGCACCTTTGGGGCCGATGTCGATCACCCCACGCTGGCGGCCTTCCCGGAGGGGGATTACCTGCAGTTCAGCCTGGGCACGCTCTGCCGCGACTGAGTCTGCTGGCGAGCGCGCTGCTGGCGGCGAGCCCCTTGTCAAAGCGGGGGGCGCTGTCCGATGGTGAGCGCACTTAAGAAGGCAATGGTAAGGATCCGGAGTTTTTGGAGCTTTGCCCCTGATCGTGGATGACCCCGGGGCGATGGCGAAGGGTTGGAGGAGAAGGTGGCAAAAGACTCAAAATCTGGCGGGTTGGGCGACTGGATGTCCTCGGTGTGGGGGGCGGTGGAGCGGGTGCCCCGGCTGGAGGCGCGCGTTGCGGCCTGGATTCCCACGCTCTTTGCCGCCAGAAGCGCCTCGGGCGCGCTGGTGGAGCTGGGCCGCCAGACGCTGGGCCCCCTCACCGACGAGGAGCGCGACTGGCGCCTTCCCGACACCGAGCTCGCGCAGCTCGTGGGCGCGATGGCGGAGCTGGCTGACGCGCTGCCGGCGCTCGACAAAGCCTTTCCCAGCCTCGGAGAGATGAGCCAGCTGCGCGCGGAGGTGGCCGCCGATCCGGCCACCCATGAGCTGGGCATCAGCCTGCTCAAAAGCCTCGAAGAGCTCGCGCAGAGCGGGCTGACAAAGGTCGTGGAGCTGGCCTTTTTCTCGCGGGAGACCCCGCAGAGCGAGGCCACCGCCGAGCGCCTGACCCTGCTGCTCAAACGCGTGGAGAGCGCCGCCGACCGCCTCCTGGCCGCGGGCATCGAGGCGATGGCCAAGCCCCCCACCGATGGCAGCACCGGCGACGATCCCTGCCCCGAGCCTCAAGACACAGCCTCCGAAGACGCGATGTTGGAAGACGCCCCTTCGACCGACGCCGAAGCGCCCGAGGCCGTGGCGCCCCCCTCCACCCCCGAGGATTCATGAGCCTCAACCCCACCCCCCACCTCTCGCCAGCGCTGCAACGGGATCTTGAGGCGATCGTCGGCCCGGGCTGGGTGCGTTGCCAGCTCCCCGACCGGCTGGCCTACGACAACGACTGCTGGCCGCGCGGCATTATTTTGACGCGCGGGCGCCGGGTGGGGGTGCATCGGCCCTCGGCGGTGGTGCAGCCGGCCAACGAAGACGAGGTGGTGCAGCTTGTCGGCTGGGCGCGCCAGACCGGCACGCCCATCATCCCCTTCGGCGCGGGAAGTGGCGTGTGCGGGGGCACGGTGGCACTCGATGAGCGGGCGATCGTCATCGATCTCAAACGTATGGACCAGCTTCTGGAGGCCGACGCCGAGCGGCTGATCATGCGCGCGCAGCCCGGGCTTATCGGCATGAATATGGAGCGGGCGCTGAACTACCGGGGGCTGACCCTGGGGCACTTTCCCTCCTCGCTCTACTGCTCGAGCGTGGGCGGGTATCTGGCGGCGCGCTCGGCCGGGCAGTACTCCAGCCTCTACGGCAAGATTGAAGACATGGTCGTGAACATGCGCGTGGTCACGGGACGCGCCGATGTCATTGACAGCGCCGCCAGTGTGCGCCGCCCCGGGGTGTGGGATGGCGAGTCGGCTGGGGGTATGGCGGCGGAGAGCACGCAGCTTTTTGTGGGCAGCGAGGGCACCCTGGGGCTGATCACCGAGGCCACGCTGCGCCTGCAGCCCTTGCCCTCGCGCCAGATCTACCGCGGCTTTCAGTTTCCCTCGCTTAAGGGCGCGCTCGACGCCATCCGCGAGCTGATGCAGCAGGGGCTCAGGCCCGCGGTGGTGCGCCTCTACGACGAGTTCGACAGCCTGATCGCCGGCAGCGGCCGAAAGCGCGCCCGCAAGGCCGAGGCCTCCACCCTGAGCACGGTGCCCCCCGGCAGCAACTCGCCAACGCCGAGCGCCGGCGAATTGCTCAAGGGGTTGGGGCGCCTGGCAAAACGTACGCTGGGGGATCTGGGGGTGGCCGCGCCGGTGGAGCGCCTGGTGGAACGGGCCTCCCACGAGCTCTTGAGCCGCGCGGTGGGTCAGCCCCTGCTCATCAACCGCCTGGCTGAGCGGGTGCCCGCCCAATGCCTGCTGGTCATCGGCTTTGAGGGCCATAACGAGCTCATCGACGCCGAGGCCTCCTTCGCCTTCGACCTGCTGGGGCGTTACGGCGTCGATCTTGGCGAAGGGCCGGGCAAGCACTGGCTGAAAAACCGCTTCTCGGTGAGCTACAAGCAGTCGCCGATGTTTGACGCGGGCACCTTCGTCGACACGATGGAGGTCTCCACGACCTGGGAGAACGTGTTGCCCCTCTATGAGGCGGTGCGCCGGGCGGTGGAGCGGGAGGTCTTTATCATGGCCCATTTCAGCCATGTGTACGCCGAGGGCTGCTCGATCTACTTCACCTTTGCGGGCTTCGGGGCCGACGTGGACCAGACGCTGCGCACCTACGAGCTGACCTGGAACCGCGCGCTGGGCGCAGTGGCCGACGCGGGCGGCTCGATCGCCCACCACCACGGCGTGGGGCGCTCCAAGGCGGCGTTTACCGCCCGCGACCATCGCGGCGGCGAAGCCCTCTTTCGGGCGCTGAAGTCCACCTACGATCCGGACGGTATCCTCAACCCATCGAAGGTCTACCTGTGAGCACAACGACACCGACGTTGAGCGCGCCCTCCCGACACCATTATAAGGCCCGGGGCCTTGAGCTTCCGGCCGAGGAGCGGCTGGTGGAGACAAGCCAGGAGCTCCTCGCGCACTGCCGGGAGCTCGACGCGGCCGGCCGCGCGTATGTGCTGGTGGGCGACGGGCAGCATCTTCGCTATTCGCTGGCCGGCGCGGTGGCGCTGCGCACCGAGGGCATGGATCGCATCCTGTCCATCGATCGCCACAGCGGGCTTGTGCAGGCGGAGGCCGGCGTGCGCTGGCGCGATCTGCAGGACGCCCTTTACGCCGAGGGGCTCTCGGCCGGGGGCTACGCCTTGATGCCCTCCACGGCGACCCTGGGGGGCCTCCTGGCGCGTTTTCGCCCGGGCCCCAAAACGCTGGGGATGGGCTCGCTTCGCGACGGCTGCGTGGCCCTGAGCGCGTTTTCGCCCAAAAGCGGCAGCTACGAGTATCTGGCGGCGCCGCGCAAGGCCGCCGGCCCCGACCTGCGTTATCTATTTATAGGCGCCGAGGGCCGCCACGGCCCGATTCTGGAGGCCACGCTGGTCGCTCGCCGCCCCCTGGAGAGCGAGCTTTTGATCTTTGAGGGGCTCGGGCTCGCGGAGGCCCTGGCGCTCCTGGAGGCCGTCTACCGGGCCGGGCTGCGCTGGCAGTGGATTCATTATGGCGCGCGCGCCGAACGCCTGCAGATGGCGCTGAGCGCGCCCGGGGCCCTGTTACGGGGGCAGATCCGGTGGATCGAGGCGAACCTGCGCCTGCCCGACGCCCATCTGGACGTGGAGGGGCTTCGGGCGCGGCGGCGCTGGCTCGAAGATCGCCACCCCGCCCGCCGCGCGCATAGCCGCGCCGAGCGCTCCAGCGGGCTGTGGTGTACGGCCCGCGCGCTGCAGAACCCGCCGCTCGATCGGAGCACCCCGGGGGTGGAGGACCTGACGATCACGGCCTTTACCCCCGATCGCGTCGAGCTTGTGGTCGAGCACAACGCTCCGCTCGATGTGCCCATGCCCGGGGTGATCGCGCGCTGGCCGCTGCGCCAGAGCCTGCCCCTTGACCCACCCGCCACCACGGAGCCCTCCTGATGCGCCACGACGACGCCCCACCCCGGGGAGACGCCCCCCCTCTGACGCAGGCTCCGCAAGGCGACGCGCCACCGGCTGTGCGGCCGACGTCGACCCCCGACGACATCGGGCGCATGAGCGCCTACTGCACCTACTGCCCCAAGATGTGCCGCTTTAGCTGCCCGGCGTCTGCTGCGGAGTCGCGCGAGACGGTCACGCCCTGGGGGATGATGCGGCTGTTGGAGCTGACCCGCGATCAGAGCGTGGCATTAAGCCCGGAGGTGGCCGAGACCTTTTACCATTGCACCGGTTGCCGGCGCTGCCAGGCCTTTTGCCGCCACGACAACGACGTGCCCCGCGCGTTGTGGCTGGCGCGTGAGCAGGCGGCTGAGGCCGGGATGGTGCCGCCTGCGCTCGGGCCTCTGCGCGAGAGTTTTGCCGCGCATAGCCGCCCTTACGCCGGGGCGGTCGGCTGGCGCCCCGACCCCGAGGTCTTTGACCCGGAGAGCACCGTGGGCTTCTGGCCGGACTGCGACACGCTCCAGTCCAACGCGGGGCTTATCGATCGCCTGGGAAGGCTGCTTGAGCGCCTGCTCGGGCAGAAGGTGCGCCTGATCGGCACCGGCCCCGATCATCTGCCGGTCTGCTGTGGGTTTCCATTGGGCGCCACCGGCGACAGGCCGGCGCTGGACCACCACCTCCAGGATCGCTGGCCCTCGCTCGAGGGGCTCACCGAGCTTTATACCGACTGCCCGGCGCTGCGCGCCTGGGCCGAGCCGGGGAGCTCCTGGCCGGAGCTCTCCCACGGCGATCCGCAGCGCCTCAAACCCACCCACCTCGTGGAGGTGTTGGCCGAGGCCATCGCCAAAAACCCGCCGGCGCAGAAGATCAATCTGAGCGAGGTCATGGTGCACCACAGCTGCATGATGACCCGCCAGGCCGCGCTCTCAGCCGCAAGCCTCAAGGTGCTGCGCGCGCTCGGGGGCACTGAGCCCGTGGCGATGATGTTTGACGGGGTGGAGTCGGAGTGCTGCGGGGGCCAGGCCGTCTACCGCGCGCTGGAGCCCGAGGCGGCCAACCGTCAGGCCGCGCGTGTGGCCGATCAGCTGCATCAGCATCCCACGGCCACCCGCCAGGTGAGCACGGCGGCGACGTGTGCCTGCGCGCTGGCTGAGGCCCGCGACGATCTCGACATCACCTCTCTGCTGGAGCTGGTCTGCGAGGCCTACGCGCTTTAGATTCACCCCGTGGTTTTACCTCGATGTTGAAGATTCACCGGCCTTAGATCGCCGGCTGCCCCGATGGGATTTTGTATGCGTGAACACTCGGCACATCTTCGCACCTTTGTCGTCGCCAACCCGGTCGCCGGGGCGGGCCAGGTCAAAGAGGACTGGCCGCTCTTAGAGCGTCTTTTTCGCGCGAACCTCCCGGAGGTCGACTTTGCCTTTACCGAAGGTCCGGGCCACGCCACGTTGCTGGCCCGCGAGGCGTTGCGCACGGGCTGGGAGATGATCGTGGCCGTGGGCGGCGACGGCACCCTCAACGAGGTTGCCAACGGCTTTTACGAGCGCCCCGACGCCTCGGCCTGCTACGCGCTCGACGAAGAGGGCTGGGTGCGCCGCCTCGACGTGAGTTTAAAGCCGATCAACCCCGACGCGGTGCTGGGCCTTGTGCCCCTGGGCACCGGCGGGGACTTTCGGCGCTCGGTGGGGCTGATGGCCGGCGCGCCCGAGGCCATTGAGCGCCTGCGCGGCCGCGAGACCCGCGCGCTGGATCTGGGGCAGGTGGGCTTTCTGGACGCCCGCGATCGCATCGCCACACGCTACTTTGTGAACATCGCCAGCGGGGGCATCAGCGGGCTGGTCGACGCGATGGCCAACAGCACCTGGAAGGGGCTGGGCGGCCGCGCGAGCTTCACGCTTGCCACGGCCCGGGCTTTTGCGCGCTGGAAGAATATCGAGGTGGAGCTTCGCCTGGATGATACCGCCGAGCTGCGCGAGCGGGTGCTCAACCTGGTGGTCGCCAACGGTGAGTATTTTGGCGGGGGCATGTGGGTGGCCCCGGGCGCGGAGCTCGACGACGGCAAGCTGCAGCTCATCGTCATGGGCGATCTGAGCAAGGCGCAGGCCGTGCGCATGTTCACCGACATCTACAAGGGCAAGCACTTAAGCCACCGCAACGTCGGCCGTCACCGCGCCCGGCAGGTGGCGGTGCGCCTTGTCAAAAGCTCGCCATACGCCCTGGTCGATCTCGACGGGGAGCAGCCCGGCAAGCTCCCGGCGACGTTTAACGTGCACGCCGGTGCGCTGAAGTTTAAGGCCTGAGATCGGCCCCCCTGCTCAGGCCGCCAGCGCCGGCTCCTCGCTGCCCGATGAGGGCTGAGCGGTCGGCTCGGCCTGACGGCGCAGAAGGCGCATGGCGTTGAAGATCACGATCATGCTCGCGCCCATATCGGCCACGATCGCCATCCACAGCGTGGCCCAGCCGCCCATCGCCAGCACCAGGAAGATGGCCTTGAGCCCCAGCGCCACGCTGATGTTCTGCAAAATGATGGCGCGGGTCTTTTTGCCGATGGCGATCGCCTCGGCCAGCCGGCTCAAGTCATCGCCCATCAGCGCCACATCGGCGCTCTCCAGGGCCACGTCGGTGCCGGCGGCGCCCATGGCCACACCCACCGAGGCCGCAGCCAGCGCGGGCGCGTCGTTGACGCCGTCGCCGACCATCGCGACCCGATCGTCGGTGCGGGCTTTGAGGGCTTCGACGCGGGCGATCTTGTCGTGAGGGGTCTGGCGAGCGAAGACGAGCTCGGGGTTGAGCCCCAGGCGCTCGGCCACGGCCAGGGCGGCCGGGCGGCCGTCGCCGGTGAGCATGGCGATCTCCTCGATCCCCGCCGCGCGCAGCGCTGCAAGGGCCGCCGGCGCTTCGGCGCGCACGCGGTCACCAAGTGCGATCACCCCTAAGAGCTGCGCATCGCGGGCGACGGCAACGAGCGTGTGGCCGCGCCCCTCCAGCGCGTGGGCTTTTGCGACAAAGTCCTCGTCGAGGGCCACACCCAGCTCCGAGAGCCACTCCAGCTGACCCACCCGCAGGGTGGGCATCGACCCCGGTGCAGCATGGTCATCGCGCCCCGCCGCGTCATCGTCGCGAAGGCGCGCCTCAATGCCCGCCCCGACCACCGCGCGGGCGTCGACCACCTGATCGACAAAAATCGCCAGTTCAAAACGCCCCATCGCCGCAGCCACGATCGCGCGGCCGATGGGGTGCTCGCTGGCCGCCTCCACCCGCGCGGCCGCCAGCAAAAGCTCATCGGCCTCCACTCCCGGGGCGGCCTCCATCGCCTCGACCACAAGTTTGCCCTCAGTGAGCGTCCCGGTCTTATCGAGCGCCAGCGCGCGCAGCCCGCCCAGGCGCTCCAGCCACTTGCCCCCCTTGACCAGGATGCCCTGGCGAGCGGCCCGCGCGAGCCCCGCCACGTTGGCAATGGGTGTGGAGATCACCAGCGCGCAAGGGCAGGCGATCACCAGAAAGACCAGCGCGCGGTAAAACCACAGCTCCCCGCCACCGCCGGCAACCAGCGGCCCGAGCAGGGCCACGGCCACCGCCAGCGCCACCACCGCCGGGGTGTAATAACGCGCAAAACGATCGATGAACTGCTCGGCCGGCGAGGCCTGGGCGCGGGCCTCTTCGACGGCGTCGATGATGCGGGCCAGGGTGCTGCGCGAGGCCGGCTCGGTGCAGCGCATGCGCACGCGGCCGGCCTGGTTGACCGTGCCGGCGTAGAGGGCGTCGCCCTCGACCTTGCGCACATGGCGGGACTCACCGGTGATGGTCGACTCGTCGATCTCGGTCACGCCGCTCAAGAGTTCGCCGTCGACCGGAACACGCGCGCCGGGACGAAGCTCCACCTCATCGCCCGGGCGCACCTCGTCGACGGGGACCTCTTCAAAACCTTCGCCGCGTCGCACCCGCGCCACCGGCGGGGCCAGCGAAACAAGCGCGCCGATGGCCTCGCGCGCCCGCACCATCGAGCGGGCCTCCAGCCACTCGGCAAACCCGAAGAGCAGGATCACGGCCGTGGCCTCGAACCACTCTCCGATGGCCGCCGCCCCGATCACGGCGACAGTCACCAGGATGTTGATGTCGATGCGGCGCTGGCGAAGCGCATGAAAGGCCTGCCGAAACACATAGACGCCGCCGACTGCGATCGCCGCGCCCAGAGCCAACTTCTCGGCCATCGCCGCGCCCTCAACGCCAAAGCGCAAGAAGGCACCCAGGGCGGTGAGCAGGGCGCCGGCCACCACCGTAAAGAAGCGCCCGTCAAAGGCGGAGCTTGAGGGCGCGGCGCGGCGGCCGGCCTCCCGGCGCGGGTGGGCTTTAAGCCCCACGCGTCCCAGGGCGGCCACGGTGGCCTCATCGCGCGAGCTCTGCCCGTCGTGGTACACGGTCAGGGTGCCGGAGGGCACGCTGATGCGCAGCTCGGCGACGCCCGGCGCGCCCTGCAGCGCGTCTTCGATCATCCGCACTTCGCTCTGGCAACATAAGCCCTCCACGTCGAAGACGGTGCGCGCGGCGGCGGAGCTCGCCGGGGCGTCAGACACCTCGTGGGAGGGCTCATGCGCGTCATGGTGATGATCATGATCGTGGTGATCATGATCGTGGTGATCGTGACCATGATCGTGAAGGTGCCCCCCACCATCACGATGCGCCGATGACGCCTCGGTGGGCGGCGCGTCGGAGGCGCACCCATCGCCGGTGCAACAGGTCGAGCTCTGGAGGGGGTCGCGATCCACGAAAAACTCCTGATGAGGTGCCGTATCAGTGGGGCAGGTCGAGCGAGTGCCCGAGGGCCGTCTACCTTAAAGACGGCGCTCAGAGAGGAAGCCTTACGCCGCGCTGCCACACCGTCAACCCACAGCGAGCGCCGGCTATGCCGCGGCACGTCGGGGAATGCTGGCCAGCGCGCGCGATGTTCTTGACGATGCGCCGGCGCACGCGCCCGGCGGCCCGCGCACTGCTAGAGGCGTAAGGATCGCCCCCGGGCTGGCAAGCGGCGCGTCGGTTGGTATGTTTAGCAGCGTCGATGATGACCCGCACCCCATCGTGTCGCATCGCGGAGCGACTTTCGTCACCTCAAAGGTTCGCCGCATCTTCAGGAGCCCCCATGGCCTCATCCAAATTTAACCCCTCGGCGCGCACGCTCTTGCTCTTTGCGGTGGCCCTGGTGGTCGTGACCATGCTGGTGCCCTACGGCTACATCGTGGCCTACCCGCTGCGCCTCTTTGGCACCTTTGTGCACGAGACAGGCCACGCGCTGGCCACGGTCGTCACCGGCGGCTCGGTCAGCGGCATGCACGTCAACCTGGACACCAGCGGGCTGACCTTGAGCCGAGGCGGCGCGAGCCTGCTGATCAGCTCGGCGGGCTATCTGGGCACCGTCGCGCTGGGCGCGGCGCTTCTGGTCGCCGGCCGACGCCAGGTGTGGGCGCGCAAGGTCTTGATGGTACTCGGTGTGGGCACGCTTGTGGCCACCGCGGTCTTCGGCGGCTACGGCAGCTCGTTGCTGGCCGTGGGCGGATTTATCGTGGGCGTGGGGCTGTGGGCGCTGGGGCGCCGGCGGTCGCGGGCCGACCAACCCGCCGGCGCGTTGTATGCCGGCGGCGCGGTAGCAACACTTGCCGCCCTGGCCTACCTGGGCTTCTCCGGCGCGCTGCTCACCTGGGCCATCGGCCTTGTGGCCGCCGCCCTGCTGCTGGGCGTCGCGTTTTATGCCGCGCCCTGGGTGCAGCATATGCTGGTCATCGCGCTGGGCGTGCAGCTGAGCTTCGACGGGCTGCACTCCATCCGCTACCTCATCGACCACACCGTGGCCGCGCGCGGCCACTCCGACGCGGTCAACATGGCGCAGTTTACGGGCATCCCGGCCACCGTCTGGGCCGTGCTCTGGGCGCTGGTGGGCCTGGCGATTGTGGTGGTGGCCTTCGCCCTCTTCTGGCGCGAGAACAAACGCGAGAGCTTTGAGGCCTCGATCCAATGACCGGCCTTTCGGCCCCCGGAGTTGTACCGCTATGAGTGAGCTTAAAGACCGCCTGATGCGCACGGTGCGCGCCAACCTCAACCACCTGCTCGATAACGTGCAGAAGTTCGAGGAGCGCGGTGGCCTGCGCTCGATCATCAACCCGGAGTCCGCCGATGAAGGCTGGGAGGAGATCGGCCAGAACCCACGGCCGGCCTCCGCTAACGCGGCCCCTCCGGCGACCCAGGGCCCCAAGACTCTGCGCGACTATTACGCCAACCTGGAAGTCCCCTACGGAAGCGATCTTCCCACGGTCAAGGCGGCCTACCGCAACATGATGCGCCGCTACCACCCGGATAACTTCGCCAACGATCCGGAGATGGAGAAGGTCGCCACCAACCTCTCCCAGGAGCTGGCCGTGGCCTACCAGGCCATTGAGCGCTACCTGCGCACCGGCAGCTACTGAGACCTGCCTTAAACTGAGGGGTACTGCGCCTCGTAGCGCTCAAAGAGCGCGTCGATCAGCGCCTTGCTCTCTCCGCTGAGCCGCGTAAACGCCACTCCCATACCCATCTCCGGGCCGCTCGCCTCCACGCGCACCACCTCGCCCTCGCCCTCCACCGTCTCGACATCATCGAGGATCACCGAGAACTTCAGGGTGACGCGGGTGCCCAGCGCCAGCGGTTTCTTGGAGCGGATAAAGACTCCGCCCCGCGAGATGCTCGTGACGTACTCGGCGATGTAGGCGTCGATCACCGCAAACTCGCGGTTGACCGGCACGCGCTCATGTTCGCGCCGCTCCGGAGAGTTGGCGCGCTGCGTGGTGTTGAGGAGCTGCGGGGTTCCCGCGCCCGGGCGATTCGCGTCGCTCATCGCATGACCCTGATTCGCTGTGGAAGTGTTCGTTGGGTCGAACAGCTTTCAGAGTAACGATTCCTTAAGCCGATGGCGAGCTTAGAGCGCGCTGGCGAGCACGAAGTCGATGTGCAGCCGCTGCGCCTCGCGGTTGCTGAAGCGACGACGGCGCGCCGCCGCCGCGGCGCGACGCGTGACCCCGTGGGCCTGAGCATCGTCGCTGACGCGGGCGTAGAGCTCGCGGGCGGCCTTGCGGCGCCCCTGCAGGTCGAGCGCCCAGCCCAGATAGAGCCCCACCTCGGCGCGGCGGCCGGCCTCATCGATCGCATCGAGCGCGCGGCGAAACGCGCCTTCGGCCCGGCGGCCGCGCAGCGCGCTCAGCGCCACAAGCCCCGCCAGCACGTGGTAGCGCGCGGAGGTCGGCTCCAGCGCCACGGCGTACTCCAGGGTGATGAGCAGGCGCTGCGGATCTTCGCCTTCGAGGTAGAGACGGTAGGCGTTGCGGTAATAGTCCGCGGCGCGCCCGCGCGCGCTCTCCTGCCAGGTGGGCCAGGCCTGCACGGGCTCCACGCGCGTATCGAGCTCGGCGCGCGCCTCGCCATGGGCGCCGCGAAGGCGCAGCGGCACAAACCAGCGCAGCGCGGTGGGCGCGCGCCCGGCCGCCACCCAGAGGCGCCCGGCGGCCGGCTCGAAGATCACCGACATCACCTCGGCGATGCGGATGGCGTCGGAACCGGGCGCAGCCTCACTGTCGCCGCCCAGGCCGCGGGCGAGCTCCATCAGCGGGAGGGGTCGGTCGGAGCGCCAGGTGGCGATCAGGCTGCCAAGGTGGGCGTCGCGGCGCGCCTCTTCCCGCGCCAGCGCCGGGGAGCGCTGCAGCTCGGCGGTCGACGGCCCGCCACGCACGAAAAGTCCGCGCCCCTCTTCAACCTCCACGCCCACCCTCAGCGGGCTGACTTCCACCTTTGCCCTACGCCCGCTGGCCCCCTCACTGAGCACGTAGGTCCAGCTCGTCATCGGCGGGTGCTGCCGCAGAATCGCCACGGCCTCCTCGATGGTGCGCGCCTCATTGAGCACCTGCAGTGCCGCCGGTCCGAGCGGCACCCCCGCCCGATCTCCCAGCGCCGCCGGCCCGGGATGCGTGCTCAGCGTCAGCCCGGCGGCGTTCATGCCGGCGGGCAACCCCGTCAAAAACCCCAGCGAGCTGACCAGCGCATAGCTAAACCCGTGGTCGGGGTGCATCACCACCACCCGCGCTGCCCGATCCCAGCGCTCCACCGCGGCGTTCTCAAAGCTAAAGGCGTGCAGCACCCCGCAGGTGTCCGTGGGCACCACCACCGCGCTGGAGGCCAGAAGGGGCGAATGGGAGCGGGCTTTAAGCCGCCCTTCCACCAGCCCGGCCACATTGCCGGCGCGCGCCCACGCCCACTGATCCCAGATCTGCTGGGTGGCCAGGGCCTCCTCCACATCGAGCCCGGCGCCCTCGGCGAAGGCCGTCAAAATCTGAAGATGCTCGGCCGGAAGGCGCTGGCGGAGCAGGCGAGGCAACACCGCCCCGCCCACGACCCTGCCGGCCGCGGCGATGACCCGTGAGCCGCTCTCGGCGCTGATGCGCTGCACGTAGTCGTCAAAGGCGCGGTGGGCGCCTTCGCGAAGCTCGGTGGCGAGCCGCCTCCCAAGGTCGCGCCCCGCCGAGGTGAGCGGGCCGCTGACGTTGGCCACGTGCACATCCCCCACCGGCGTGGTCACGCGCCCCAGCCCGCCGGCGCGCTCAGGGTAGTACACCGCCCGTGCTGCACTTTGCCCGGGCTCAGACGAGCGCGCGCCATCGGTGGAGGTTGAACTCATCGCGTCATCACCCTGATGCATCAATGTTGCGCTTCGACCGGCGCGGCGAACCCCCGCGAGCGCCACATCACCACGATCATCACCGCGTTAAAGAGGGTCGCCAACACCACCTGCATGCCCAGTGCGGCCTCCGGAGCGACGCTCATCAGCGCGACGCCCCCGTAAATCACAAACATATGCGTGCCCAGCCCCATCCAGCTCGCCAGGCGCATGGTGCCACGGTGGGCACCGCGGTAGCGCGCGATCGCCGCCGGGTCATTCACCTCGCTGCGCTTCTCGGTGCTGCCGCTGGCAAAACGCTCCTGCACCTGAAGGTAGCCCACATAAATCCAGAGCAAGAAACGCTCGAGAAGTTGGCCCTGCGCGCGGGCTTCGGCCAGCTCGGCTCGCACCGCTTCCACCGTCTCGGTGCCCTCACCGCCGCCGGCCTGCGGCATGGTGTGGGCCAGATAGAGGTTCTTGAGCTTGTCGTAGATGATGCAGTGAATCCAGGTGGAGAAGCCCGCCACGGCCGCGGCCACAAACCAGCCGCTGCCATAAAGGTGGCGAATCCCAAAGCCCAGGATCACGTAGGCCGGCAGAAGCACCAGCACATCCACAAAACCATCGAGGATGCGCCCCACCCGCGTGCCGCCGCCCTGGGCCCTGGCGAGCTGCCCGTCGGCGCAATCGAGGATCACCGCGCCAAAGAGAAAGAAGGCCGCGACCAACCACCCCAACGAGCCGCCCCAACCCTCAAAAAAGCTAAAGTAGAGCGCCACCGATCCCGTCCAGCCGCTGATCAGGCTCATCAGGGTGACGTGGTTGGGGCCGAGCCCGGTCGGGATCAGCGCGGCGGCCACGGCCGCGGCCACCGGGCGATGAAAGTAACGATCGATGGGCTCTTCCACATCGAGCGACTTAAACGCCAGGGCCTGGCTTAAGCGCTCGCCATAGGTCGACGCGCTCATGCCACGCTCCAACTCTGGTAGAGCGCGCGGGCCGCCTCCAGATCGTCGATCGTGTCGATCTCCGTCCAGCTCCCCGGCGCGACCTCGCGGGCGTAAAACGCGCAGCCCTGCGGGATAAGCTCCGCAAAGACATCTTCGTAGTAGAGGCGCACGCGCTCCTCGGCGTTGAGCGCCTCCAGCCGATCTTTCAGCGCCTCAAAGGCCGAGGGCCCGACCTTCTGCACGCCCAGCGACTCCCCATGAGAGCTTTGGGGATCGAGCCCCTTACTCAGCCCTTCGATCGCGTCGGTGTCGCCGAGGCGGATCTTCATCTCCTCCTGCCCCAGCGCGTCAAAACGAATCATCGTGAGCACGTTCTCACGCGTATCGGCCAAAAGGTCGGCCACCCAGGCGGTCTGCCGCAGGAGGATGTCGCCGTCGCAGAGCAAAAACGAGTCGCCCTGAAGCGCGCGCATCCCGACCAGCGTTGAGACCGCGTTGTTTTCGCTGGCATAGGTCGGATTTGGCGCAAAGGCGACCTCCAGGCCCAGATCCCAGGACTCCACCTGAGCGACCATACGCTCATGCAGGTAACCTGTGACCAGGATGGCGCGCTCAATGCCGACCGCAGCGAGCTGGTCGAGCAGGCGCTTGAGCAACGCTACTCCACCGACTTCCAGCAGGCATTTGGGGCGGTCTTCGGTCAGAGGACGCAGGCGGCTGCCGGTCCCGGCGACCAGCAGGATCGCCTCGCGGGGCGAATGAGAAGGACGAGTTTTCGACATGGGGTAGCTCCGGCAAGGGCTGAAGGCGCGCCGAAGGTAGTCCTCGCCAAAAAGCGTGTCAAACCGCTCATTCTCCCCATCGCATCAAAGGATTAGGGCCCCTCCAACACCGCTCATTGAGCAAAGCATGGGAGGGGCCCCGGCTCCCCCCAGGCCAATTGTACAGCAACTTGTACGGCAATCTTTGCACTGCGCTGCGTCGCGCTGCGCGCGCGCAGCGCAGTGTCGTCGTCTCAGTGGGGCGGCGCGAGCGAAGCACGCAACGCGCCGCCGGGGAGGTCAGCCGAAGGCGGGGGCGTCGGCCCCGGCAACGCCTCCGCCTTGTAAGCGCGACCGGCTCTCACCGGCGCGCCCGGTACATCGACCGAAGAGGGCGTAATGCCCCCCTCTGCAGGCAGCCCGCCCCTCACACCGGGCAAACCCGCCTCCCCCCTGAGAGCGCTCGCCACGACTCCGAGCGCCCTTCTGGTTCCCCCCATCCCCCCCGCAGATCGCCCACCACATACTCCGGGCGAACTCTGGGAAACGTCTCAAAACTGGTCTTCTTCGGTCGACCCACGCATCGCCACCGTCTGCGACTCGCCGCCGGTGATCGTGAGCTGAACCTCATCGAAGTAGCCCGCGCCCACAAAAGCCTGGTGGCGCACCGCGCTGTAGTTCTGCTGGCGGGCCAGCTCAAACTCGTGCTCCTGCAGCTGGGAGTAGGCCGCCATGCCTCGCTCCCGATAGTCCAACGCCAGCTCGAACATCGCCGCGTTCAGCGAATGCCACCCCGAGAGGGTCACAAACTGCAGCGCGTAGCCCATCTCACCGAGCTTCTCCTGGAAACGCGCGATGGTGCGATCATCGAGGTTCTGCCTCCAGTTGAACGATGGAGAGCAGTTGTAGGCCAGAAGTTTGTCGGGGTACTTCGACCGAACTTCTTTCGCGAACTCCTCGGCCTCACCCAGATCCGGCGTCGACGTCTCACACCAGAGCATGTCGGCGTAAGGTGCGTAGGCCATCGCCCGCTCAATGGCGAACTCCAGCCCGCCGCGGATGGTGTAGAAGCCCTCGGCGCTGCGCCCGCTCTCGGCCTTGATGAAGGGGCGATCCATCGGGTCGATGTCGCTGGTGAGCAACTTCGCCGAGTGGGCGTCGGTGCGGGCGACCAGCACCGTGGGCACCCCCATCACGTCGGAGGCCAGGCGCGCAGCCACAAGCTTCTGGATGAACTCGCTGGTGGGCACGAGCACCTTGCCGCCCATATGCCCGCACTTCTTGGCCGACGAGAGCTGATCCTCAAAATGCACCCCCGAGGCGCCGGCCTCGATCATCGCCTTCATCAGCTCAAAGGCGTTGAGGTTGCCGCCAAAGCCCGCCTCCGCATCCGCCACGATCGGCGCAAACCAGTCGCGCTTCGGGGTGCCCTCGATATGCGCCACCTGGTCGGCGCGCTGCAGCGCGCGGTTGACCCGATCGACGAGCTTGGGCACCGAGTCCACCGGATAGAGGCTCTGGTCGGGGTAGACCCCGCGCGCCGAGTTGGCATCGCCGGCGACCTGCCACCCGCTGATGTAGATCGCCTCCAGCCCCGCCTGCACCTGCTGGATCGCCTGATTGCCGGTGACCGCGCTCAAACAGCGCACAAAGGGCCGGTCGTGAAAGAGCTCCCACAGGCGCACCGCGCCCCTCTCGGCCAGGGTGTAGGTGATCGGCACGCTGCCTCGCAGCTTAAAGACCTGCGACGCCGGATAAGGGCGCTGCACCCCGCGCCAACGCGGATCTTTGTCCCACTGTGCCTGCAACGCTTCGGAAGATTGGGCCTGACTCATCTGCTGCTCCTGTTCTCAATCAAGTCGATGATGAACAGGCCGCCATGGGGGGGCGCATCCTGCGCCTCTCCGCCACGACGTCGCGGCCTTGTTTTCTATACCTTCAATCTACGGCGTGCGGATCTTTGCCAGCCCGACGCTCAGAGCGTCTCGTAGGCCACCAGGGTGAAGAACTCGGGGAAGTCCTCGGAGGTCGCCACCTCATCGAAGATCTGACGCGCCCGCTCAAAGGGAAGAGCCTCATAGCGCTCACTGCCCATCGCCTCGCGGATCGCCATGAGCTCCTCGTCGACCAGACGTTCGTAGAGCTCCCGATCCACCCGGCGCCCGTCGTCGAGCACCACATCGGGGCGATGCAACCACTGCCAGATCTGCGAGCGGCTGATCTCGGCGGTGGCCGCATCTTCCATCAGGTTGTAGAGCGCCACCGCCCCCAGGCCTTGCATCCACCAGGCGATGTACTGCAGCCCCACGTTGATGTTGGTGCGCAGCCCCTCCTCGGTGATGCGCCCCTCGGCCACGCGGAAGTTGAGCAGCTCCTGATCGCTGATGGCGCTGACCTCGCGGCGGCGGTCTTTCTGGTGCGGTCGCCCTTTGAGCACCGCCTCAAAAGGCTCACGCGCCACCTCCACCAGATCCGGGTGCGCCACCCAGGTGCCGTCAAAACCGTCGCCGGCCTCGCGCTCCTTATCGCCGCGTACTGCTGCCAGCGCGCGCTCATTGACCGCCTCATCGCGCCGCGAGGGGATAAAGGCCGCCATCCCCCCGATCGCATGCGCCCCGCGCTTGTGGCAGACGTGCACCAGGCGCTCGGCGTAGGCGCGCATAAAAGGCACGCTCATCGTGATCTGCGCGCGATCCGGAAGCACCATCTCCTGGCGGGCCCGGAAGGTCTTGATCACGCTGAAGATATAATCCCAGCGCCCCGCGTTAAGCCCCGCGCTATGCTCGCGCAGCGCGTAGAGGATCTCCTCCATCTCAAAGGCGGCGTGAATCGTCTCCACCAGCACCGTCGCTTTGATCGTGCCGCTCTCCAGCCCCAGGCGCTGCTGGGCCATCAAGAAGACGTCATTCCACAACGCCGCCTCCCGATGACTCTCCAGCTTGGGCAGGTAGAAGTAAGGCCCGCTTCCGCGCTGCACCAACTCCTTCGCGTTATGAAAGAAGTACATCCCAAAATCGAACAAACTCGCCGAAATCTCCTGCCCGTCGACGAGCACATGCTTCTCGGGAAAGTGCCAGCCGCGGGGACGCACCATCAACGTGGCCGGGTTTTCGGAAAGTTTATACTCCTTGCCGCGCGCCTCATCGCGAAAGTCGATCTGGCGGCGCACCGCATCAAAGAGGTTGCTCTGCCCCTCGACCACGTTGGACCAGGTCGGGGAGGTGGCGTCCTCAAAGTCGGCCATGAAGGTGTTAGCGCCGGAGTTGAGCGCGTTGATGATCATCTTGCGATCGACCGGGCCGGTGATCTCCACGGTGCGTCGCTGCATATCCTGGGGCACCCGGGCCACCTGCCACTCCCCCTGGCGAATCGCCCGGGTATCGGCCGGAGCGCCGGGGTTGGCGCCGCTATCGATCGCCTCCTGACGGCGGCGTCGATCCGCGAGAAGTTGGCGGCGCCGGCCCTCGAACTCCCGGTGCATCGCCGCCACAAAACCCAGCGCCTCCGGACTTAAGATCCGCTCATAGCCGGGGGCGACATCGCCGAGAATCGTAATCGCGTCGGGCAGGCCAGCGCCTTCTGTGGAGGGCTGCGTCATCGGAAGTCTCCTGATGGTGGAGGGTTAAGTCAGGTCAGCTACAGCGCGTTATTCGTTGGTCGAAGAGCACACAACGCTCGCTGCGGGCCTGTTCAGACAAGCCCGCCTACTGCGCCGAGACACCCCCTGCGTCGACTTCCGTCGGTGTCACGATGAAGCCAAGTTTAAACACGCTTAAGACCTGTCAACGATCGCCCCGAAGAATCTTCTGCGCGATCTCGCGCGCCCGCGCCAGCGCTTGAGGATCGTTGATTCCCTGCCCGCTCTCCCACCCCCCCGGTGCTTCGATACGCCGCGCTCCGACCGCTTCTAAAAAGCGCCACACCGAGCGCTGGCCCCCCTCCATCGCCGCCTCAAGCTCAGGTGCCAGCTCGGCCCGATACCAGCCAAAGAGCGGCTCCAGCCGCCCCTGATGCTCATAGACCACCGCCGGCGCCCGTCTGGCCTCCCAGAGCGCTTCGACCCATGCGGCGCGCGCCCACACCGCGTCGCAGCTCGTCACAAAAAACCATCCCTCGGCACGATCGAGCGCCGCCGTCGCGATCCCCCCCAGCGGCCCCTGCCCCGGCCACCTGTCGCCAATGGTGCGCACCCCCAGATCCCCATACTCGCCGGCCGAAGCCCCCACCGCCGTCCAGCTCCCCACCGCCGGCGCCAACCTCCCGGTCACCCAGTTCAGCAGCGTTACGCCCTCGGCCAGCTGCGCGCGCCCCTTATCTTCACCCAGACGCCGGGCCTGGCCCCCGGCCAGCACATAACCCGCCCGCTCACTCACCGCGTGTGCCAGTCGGCCACCGGCCCGTAGAGCGGCTGATCGCCCTTCTTGGCCTGGCGAATCAGCCCGCCCAGCGTCTTCGAAGGCCAGTCACGCTGAATGCGGTTGACCAGCCAGTTGGGCAAAAGACCTTTGGGATCGGTGTGGACCTCCACGATCATGCGCGTACGTTCCCCCTCCAACGCCTCAAAGCGGTAATAGGTCGAGTAGGTCATCGCCCGCACGCAGCAGTCGTTCTCCGGCCGACGCGCGTCGTCCACCGACTCGATCGTCGCGATGAAGACCTGATCGTCCTGATTCAGACGGCCGTTGGTCTGCAGCACATAATCCCGATCTTTGATCGGAAAGGGCAGCCCAAAACGAATCCAGTAACGCTCGCTGAGCTCACCGCGCTCCAGCGTGCCGTGATCATCATAACGATCCACCCAGTGGCGGCGTTGATCGCCGTCGGCAAACACCGTCAGGATCTTTCCGATATGCACGTCCGCCACAATCTCACCGCGAAACGCAAAGACCGACGAGCCCTCCACCTGCATCCGCGAGATCGCCACCCCGTCGGAGTCGCCAAGCGCCTCCCAGTTGCCGTCCTGCTGGGCGGCCGCAGGCGCGCTGAGCGCGAGCATCAAAAGGATCATCAGAACCATAGGATATGGACGCACAGGCAACCTCCGCAAAAAGGGCCGAATCGAATCGGGATGAGCGCCGGTGGCGAGCCGAGAATTCGGCTTGCCGCAGGCCAACTTTAACGCCGTGAGGCAATGGTGACGCCTTTGAATGCGAGATTAAGAGTGACCTGAGCAAGGCGCAAAGCGCAGGCGATGCTTTAGCATCGTCGAGGATTTGCAACGCAGCTCAGGGTGATCCCAATGCAGCAGGCATGGCGTCAACGTTGGCTTACGGCGTAGTAAACGAGCGCGAGTGACGCACGATACTAGCGTGATACGCCAGCATCACAAGGCGTATTCAACCGACCTAACCCCGCGTAGTTCTTGCCGCAGCGCGTCATTTCGCCCGCTGCGTGATTGAAATGTCCCCCCTCATGCAATAGAGCTGTCCAGCTGCGCGCCCACCCGGGCGTTCTGGATGTTGCGTTGCCCTGAAATGAACCTGCCAGGATGTGCACCACATGAGCGATGTTAGCGCTGCCCCCCTCGATCTTCAGCCCGATGAGCAGGGCTACTACCGCTACCCGAGTGTGCATGGCGAGCGCGTGGTTTTTGTCAGCGAAGACGATCTCTGGGAGGTCCCGCTTAAGGGGGGCTTCGCACGTCGCTTAAGCGGCTCGCGCGGCCAGGTCAGCGCGCCAGCCCTCTCGCCAGATGGCCAGTGGCTGGCCTACACCTCCACCGAGGAGGGGCGCCCCGAAGTCTACGTAATGCGTGCGCGCGGCGGCCCGGCGAAAAAGCTCACCTTCAACGGCGCCTCCCGCGCCTGGGTCTGCGGCTGGAGCCCCGACAGCGAGCGGGTGATCTTCACCTCCAACCTGCGCGAGTCGGTCGCCCGCCAGCTCGGCCTCTACGAGGTCCCCCGCCAGGGCGGCCCCACGCGCCGATTGAGCCTGGGCGCAGCCCAGGCGCTCAGCTTTGAGCCCGGCGGCCCCGGCCGTGTGCTCGCCAGGCACGCCGACGATCTGGCCCGCTGGAAACGCTACCGCGGCGGCACCGCCGGCGTGCTCTGGATCGACCGCAAAGGCGATGGCCAGTGGGAGCGCCTGCTCCCCGAAATCACCGCCGGGCTCTGCCGCCCCTTATGGCGCGCCGGCCGCATCTACTTCATCAGCGACGTCGAGGGGCACGGAAACCTCTACTCCTGCCTGCCCTCCGGCGACGATCTGCAGCGCCACACCGACCACCTCGGCCACTACGTGCGCTTTGCTTCGGCCGACGATGCCACCATGGTTTACACCGTCGCCGGCGAACTTTACCGCTTCGATATCGCCTCCCAGACCGAGGCGCGCATTGAGGTCGACTACGCCTCGCCACGCACCGCGCTGAACCGCCGCTTTGTCGACGCGGAGTCCTTCCTCGACGACTTCACGCTTCACCCCCGCGGCCACTCCCTGGCGCTGACCACCCGCGGCAAAGTCTTCAACATGGGCGGCTGGGAGGGCGCCGTGCGCCAGACCGGCCGCGAGCAGGGCGTGCGCTACCGCCTGGCCCGCTACCTGGCCGACGGCCAACGCCTGCTGGTGGTCAGCGACGAGGGCGGCGAAGAGCGCTTCGAGCTGCACAGCGTCGACGGCTCCCACGCGCCACAGCCTCTCGACACCGGCGACTTTGCCATCGGCCGCCCCGTCGAACTGCTGATCTCGCCATGCGATGAGAGCGCGCTCTTTACCAACCATCGTCACCAGCTCATTCACCTCGACCTGAAGACCGGCGCCTGCCGCGTGCTCGACCGCAGCGAATACGCCCGCATCGCCGGCGTCAGCTTCAGCCCCGACGGGCGCTGGGCGGCCTACGGCTTCTTCACCGGCGTCTACACCGCCCAGATCAAGCTCGTGGAGCTGGCCTCCGGCGAGCAGCACACCCTCACCGATGGCGAATTTCAGGACGTACAGCCTGTCTTCGATCCGGCCGGGCGCTACCTCTACTTCTTAAGCTACCGTCACTTCGACCCGGTCTACGATCAGGTCTTCTTCGAGCTGAGCTTCCCCCGCGGCACGCGCCCCTGCGTCATCACCCTGCAGGCCGACGCCGACTCCCTTTTCTTACAAAAGCCTCGCCCCTTGAGCGGCGACGATGACGAGGGCGACGACGCCTCCGATGAGGCCTCAGCCGAGGGCGACGAGGAGGATGCTCCCTCCGACGACACCTCCGAGACCCGCGCCGAATCTGGCGATGCGGCCCTCGACGCCGACGCCAGTGAGACCGACTCCGACGCCGACAACGAGAGCGCCGAGGGCGATGAGAGCCCCAAACCCATCCGCATCGACCTCGATGGCATCGGCCAGCGCGTCGAAGTCTTCCCGGTGCCGGCCGGCAACTACGGCGAGCTCGCCGCCACCGAGGAGCGCGTCTTCTGGACGGTCTACCCGGTCACCGGCGCGCTCAGCGGCGAAGACGACGATGACACCCCCGGGGTGCTCCGCTACTTCGGGCTCAAATCCCTCAAGCAAAAAACCTTCGCCCGCGGCGTGAGCGCCTTTGAGATCGGCGCCGACCACAAAACCCTGGCCCTCTGGGGCGAAGACGGCGTGCAGATCGTCAGCGCCTCGGCCGAGAGCGTCTCCAACGAGGATGACGACGAGGCCGAACCCTCCCGCGAGTCGGGCATCGTCGACTTAAGCCGCATCTCGGTGCAGGTCGACCCGCTCTGCGAGTGGACCCAGATGTTGCGCGAGGCCTGGCGCCTGATGCGCGATCACTTCTGGCGCGAAGACATGGGCGGGGTGCGCTGGGATGAGGTCTGGGAGCGCTACAGCGCCCTGCTCCCGCGCGTGGGCAGCCGCAGCGAGTTCTCCGACCTGGTCTGGACGATGCAGGGCGAGCTGGGCACGAGCCACGCCTATGAGATGGGCGGCGATTATGAGTACCCGCCGCAGTACTCCCCCGGTTTTCTGGGCGCGACCCTGCGCTGGGACCCCGACTGGCGCCTGGCCGACGATCCGCAGCGTTTTGAAGGCGCCTACCGCATCGAGTCCATCCTGCACGGCGACACCTGGGAGCCCTCCAAATCCTCGCCGCTGGCCCGCCCCGGGCTGGGCTTAAGCGAGGGCGACGTGATCCTGACCATCAACGCCCGCCGCGTGGATGCCCGGCACAGCGTCGAGGAGCGACTGGTCAACCAGGCCGGCCAGAACATCGAACTTCTCGTCGCTGCCGGCGACGGCCTCAGCGAGCCGCGCACGGTCACCACGAAGGCGCTCCGCCACGAGACCGAGCTGCGCTACCGGGAGTGGGTCAACCACAACCGCCGCCGCGTCCATGAGGCCTCCGAGGGCAAGCTCGGCTACGTGCATATCCCCGACATGGGCCCGGCCGGCTATGCCGAGTTCCACCGCCATTACTTGAGCGAAAACACCCGCCAGGGGCTTGTGGTCGACGTGCGTTTTAACGGAGGCGGCCACGTCAGCCAGCTGATCCTCGAGAAGCTGGCCCGGCGGCAGGTCGGCTTCGATCTTCAGCGCTGGGGCAAACCCCTGGCCTACCCGATGGAGTCGATCGCCGGCCCCATCGTCGCCTTGACCAATGAGCACGCCGGCAGCGACGGCGATATCTTCAGCCACACCTTCAAGCTGATGAAGTTGGGGCCCCTGCTCGGGAAACGCACCTGGGGCGGCGTGGTGGGCATCTGGCCGCGCCACACCATGGTCGACGGCAGCGTGACGACCCAGCCGGAGTTCTCTTTCTGGTTTGAAGACGTGGGCTTCTCGGTCGAGAACTTCGGCACCGAGCCCGATGTCGAGGTGGAGCTTCCGCCCCAGGCCGACGCCACCGGCGAGGATCCGCAGCTCGATGCGGCGATTGCAACGGCGATGGCCCTGCTCAACGAGCGACCGGTGGCGCTTCCGGACTTTGCGCCCTACCCCGATCTTCGGGCGCCGCAGTCGCTTCCGCCGCGCTCCTCGGTGGGCACGAAGGCCGGGAACGCGGAGTCGGAAGAGCGCTGAGCCGAAGGCTCAGCACGTCAGCTCAGCACGTCAGCTCAGCACGTCAGCTCAGCGGGGCGGCCAGCTGCGCTCAAAGCCGTAAAGCGGGCCGTCGAGCCCGTGGCCCGGCCAGCGACTTAAGTCGCGCTCAACGGTGCACAACGCGTCGATGAGACGGCGGTTGAGGTAGGCATCAAACTCAAAATACGCCCGCTCATCGGCGTGCACCGCCCAGACCGCCTCCACGCTGTGGCCGGCGCTGCGTGCTACCTCGAAGAGCTGGGTGGCGATCGCCCGGAGCGCGGGGCTGGCGCCGGCGAAGAGGGCGATCAGGTGCAGCGGCTTGCCAAAATAGGCCTGAAAAGGCCCGTGCGCGTACTGCAACGCCTCAAACACCGGGGGAAGTGGCCGCCACAGCCCCTCCATCAACTTCCAGCTCAAGCCCTGCAGAAGCTCCGCGCTCTCTCCCACGCTCACCAGGGCGATGGGATGCGCCAGCCAGTGTGCCGGGTCGAGCGGGGAGTCTTTGAGGCGCTGATCGCGCAAGGCCGCGACCGCCTCCGGCACCTCCCGAAGTCCCAGGCCAAAGCGCGGCGCGCCCACCCGCTCGGCCAGCGCGTCGGCCAGCCTGAACGCCGTCAGGTGAGCCACCGCCGGGGTTTGCACACGCAAGAGCAGGCCATCTTCGCGCTCCGGCGGGATGGTCAGCACCGCCAGGCGCCCGCCCTCCAGCGCCGGGCCGAGTTGGGGGCATCGCGCCACCAGCTCATCCTCATCGAGCCCGCTCACCACCAGCGCCTGCTCGGCCCGCGCCGCCGCCCTCAGCGCCAGCTGCGCGTTGGGGCAGACGCCCTGGCTGAACACCACCAGCGTGCTCTTCTCAACCTCGGGCGGCCCCAGCGCAAAATGCGAGAGGGGCACAAAACGCGCCGCGAGCCCCACCCGCCGGCACGCCAGCGCGGCCAACACCCGCGCCGGCCCCTCCGATAGACCCACCCCGCAGACCAGCATCTCGGAGGCCGGCACCGACCTCAGCGGCCAGATAAGCGGCCGGCGAGCCTGCTCTCGGAGAAGTTGCGGGATCCCATCGACGCGCCGCGACACCAACCCGGCATCAGCGCGTCTCGGTTCTGGATGAACACTCACATCGCCTCCGTGGCTTCGCCGCTCCCGTCCTCGGGGCCGGCTTGCGGCTGTTTTTTGCGATCGCGCATCGCCTCCAGATAACTCCACAGCGAGTCCAGCTGCGCCTGACTCAGATCGTCAAAGGCGGGCATCTGGCTGTAGCGAAAAGCCTGAGCGTTCTGGATAAAGCGCAGCGTCTGCTCGCGCTCGCGATACTCGGTAATGTTCATGGGCAGGTTGAGCTCCGGCCCCACTCGCCCCCCGCTGCGGTTGATCGCGTGGCACTGCACGCAACGCGCCTGAAAGAGCTCATAACCCGCCCAGGCCTCATGCCCCTTATCGAGGCCCAGCGGCGCGCTCAGCTCCCGGCTGCTCTCTGGCGAGGTGATGATGATGCGACGCAGCTGCCAGGGGCGCGGGTAGGTCGCGGTGTCTCGCTGATGCTCCTCCGTCCAGATCAGGTAGAGGGGCGCCGGATCGACCTGGCCCGGCCCGATAGTCTCCCACCGTGGCGAATACTCCATATCCTGAAAGGCCAGGTAGGCGCCCGGCTCCGAGAGCCTCGCGCCGGTCACCGGAGCGGCGTAGCCGTCGATGGCCTCCAGCACAAAATCCTGGCGCTCAAGCTCCGCGCTCGTCATGCCGAACGCTTCCTGCAAAAGCGGCAGGAGTGGCACCGCCCGAAAGGTCTTGGTCTTCTCGTAATAAGGGTCGTCGACCGAGACCTGCTCGGTGGGCCCCTCGGGGATCTTCTTGCGGGCGACCTCCTCCGAGCCCTGCGCGAAGATCAGCGTCGCGCCGTCACCGCTCGCCACGTCGGGTGCCTCACAGCCGCCCCCCATCAGCACCAGCGCCACCGCCACCATCATCACCGTCGTGCGATTCCATCTCGACATCAGCGATCCTCCAGGGGTGGCGCGCTCAAAAACACCACGGGCAAAAAGAGCGCGTAATACATCAGGTTAGGGATCATCCTGAGCAGATGCCCCACCTCATAGCCGGCCAGAATCACCACATCGGCCCCGGCCCACAGCGCGTATTGCACCATCACAAAGATCGCCACGCGGCTCAGCCAGCGCCGCACCGGATCTTCCGGGGGCATGGATCCGAACACCCGCAACCTCCAGACCAGCGCGACCATCCCCAGCGCAATAAGCTCATAGGTCAGGTAGAGCCGGCGCGCCGACGCGCTGAAAAGCTCGCTGGAGACGCTGATGATCCCCACGGTCACCGAGGCTACCAGCGCCCAGCCCAGCGCCCGCACCCACACCCCGGCGCCCCCCGACCAGCGCTCGGGCCGGGGCTCGCCGTAGCGCTCCAGGAGCAAAAAGACGCGGTAATCCCCCGCCAGCACAAAGAACCAGGACAGCCCCACATAGGCCGGATGCGACTCCCCTCCGAGCTGACTCCAGCCGCCGGTGATCATGGCGTCGGCCGCGCTCACCGCCAGCGCCCCGATCAAAAAGGCGTAGAAAAAAGGCAGCCGCCTTAACACCCCCCCCAGCACCAGCGCCGCCGAGAGCCAGGCAGCCCCCGGATGATGCAGAGGATGAACGTACACACTCTCCCAGATCGACACGTCGTTGTGCCTCCAGTGAACCGCCCACCACGCCATCCATCACATTGCTCCGCAAAGCGTAACCACCCCCCTGGACTCGGAAAGCTCGCCGCGCGGATCGTCGCCCCGGCCCCCCCGCAAGGATTTGGTGGGCTGCGCCGGGCGATTACATTTCCTCAATGTTCGAGCGCATTTAGCCCGAACCCGGAAGTATCTCAGAAGCAGCCGGGCCCGATGATGGATCGCCAGACGCAATGGCGCAGGCCCGCTGTGTCCTACCGCGACGTAAGACGTCAGGAGTGCAGCCATGAACGCAATCCGGCAACGTAAGCTGTTGAAGAGTGCGGCCCTTCTGGCCGCCGCGCTGGGTATGACCATGAGCACCACCGTCCAGGCCCAGACGCCCCCCTCTCAGGACGACGCGCCGACCCACTATGCGCAATATCCCCCGGCCGGTGAGCAGCCCTCGGAGTCGACCGAACCGGCGCCGCCGGAAAATCAACCCGAGCAGCCTTCTCAAGCTCAGGGCGAGGAGCAGGCCTCCGGTGAGTCCAAACTCAATGAAGACGTTCAGGCCTTCAAAGACTTCGTCGACCAGGAGATGCCGCAGAGCGACGAGCAGGCTCAGGCCGAAGAAGATCAGGCCAAAGCCATCTCCACCTACGTCGAAGACGGCACCAAACTCTTAAGCGACGCCATCGCCGCGCTGATCCCCGAGGAGAACGACGTCCTCAAAGATCGCCACAACGCCTGGGATGGTCGCATCGACATGCTCGGCGACTACAAAGAAGAGGGCTACTCCCAGCAGGCCCGCGATGTGCTCATCGAAGGCGCCCAGCTCCTGACCGCGCTGCAGGTCGATGCCTTCCCTGGCCAGTCCCAGGGCGTGAGCCAGCTGATGGAGACCGCCCAGAATATCGACGCCGAGGCCGAGATCACCGAACAGCAGGAGGCCTTTAAAAACTACCTGAGCCAGGCCTCCACACTGGTCGAAGAGATGGATCGCGCCAGCGATAGCCAGACCAGCGCGCTGACCCCTTCGCTTATGCCCGCCTCCTACCCCGTGCTCGCTCAGAACGAGGGCACTCAAGATGAAGGCGTGCCCGCCGAAGAGAGCGACGACGGCATGTTCGACTGGGTGCCCGGCGTCGGTGAGGAAGAGCCGAAGAAGTCCGCTGAGGAGTTCTCCAACTTCATTCAGCGCGCCGAAAATGAAGGCATCTCTAACCATGGCGAGTTCGTGCGCGAGGGCATCAACACCATGGACGACGCCATCGCCCAGGTTGTGCCCGAAGACAATCAGGTGCTCAACGACGAGCTCAGCCGCCTCAAGGATAAGAGTGGCGAGCTCGATGACACCGCCGCCGACGACTACGTCGAGAAGGTGCGCACGGCCTTCTACGACCGGGCCATGCTCATGACCGCCATCCAGCAGGCCGAGTTCCCCGACCACGGCGCGCAGGTGCAGTCGCTGCGCCAGGCCGCCGAGTCCATCGACATCAACCAGGGGCTGGCCCAGCAGGATGAGGCGCTGATGAACTACTTCAACACCGCCTCCGAGACCCTCTCCTCGATGGCCGACGCCGAGCAGGACGCCACCGCCTCGGCCGAGGGCATCGAAGGCGCACCGCCGGTCAACGACACCGTCGAAGAGCCGATGTTCGAAGATGAGATGGCCTACGACGATGAGCTCGGCCAGGCCGAAGAAGACCTCTCTATGGAGGAGGAGCAGGCCATCGAAGATGAGATGGCCTACGACGAGGAGCTCGGCCAGGCCGAAGAAAACCTCTCCATGGAAGAAGAGCAGGCCATCGAAGACGAGCTGGCCATGGGCCCCGACGCCTCCACCGAGAGCGAACCTCCGATGGGCGCCGAAGGCGACCAGCCCCGCGAGGGCATGCCCGAGGAAAACATCGGCGGCGGCCCGGCCCTCACCCCCGAAGTTCAGGCCTACGTCGACTTTGTGGCCATGACCGGTGAGATCGACATGAGCATGAACCCCGAAGACGTCGCCATTGAGGGCATGCGTCTTCTTGACGGCGCGCTGAGCAGCTTCATCGAATCCGGTCAGCAAGACATCGAAGAGCAGCGCGTTGAGCTGACCGAGGCCATCGACAAACTCGAGGAAGAGCGCGGCAACGAGGCCTTCACCAGCACCCTCAATGAGGGCCTGGATAAGGGCGTCTCGCTCTTCGAAAGCATCCAGCAGAACACCTTCCCCGAGTCGCTCGAGATCGTTAGCCAGATTGAGATGGCCGCCGATCAGTTCAATGAAGATACGCCGGTAGAGGAGCAGACCGATGCGCTGCTGAGCTACTTTGAGTCCAGCCGCGACGCCGTACAGGTGATGGACACCCAGCGTCGGGGCGCGCAGGCCCAACTGATCGAGCGGGGGCTCTTCTTCTAAGCTCCGCTCGAGCTGATGCCTTAGACCGATTCGCCTCGGAGGCGCCGCGCAAGCTGCGTGTAGCGCTCCGAGGCGCGGTCGTTCTTGAGCGCCAGGCGCACCGCCTCCTCACTGCCCACCACCACCACCAGCTCCCGCGCCCGGGTCACCGCGGTGTAGAGCAGGTTGCGCTGCAACATCACGTAATGCTGCGTCGACATCGGCAGCACCACCGCGCGGTACTCCGAGCCCTGACTTTTGTGCACGGTGATCGCATAGGCCAGCACCAGCTCGTCGAGGTTGGCGCGGTCGTAGGTGACCTCGCGCTCGTCAAAGCGCACACGCAGCTGATTGTCTTCGGTGTCGACCGCCACCACCTGCCCCACATCCCCGTTAAAAACCTCCGCCTCATAGTTGTTTCGGGTCTGCATCACCCGGTCGCCCAGGCAGAAGCGGCGCTGGCCGCGCACAAGCTGCGGCCCGCCCTTATAAAACGCCTCCTGCAGCGCGGCGTTCAGACGCGAGCAGCCGACCTCCCCGCGGTGCATCGGCGCCAGGATCTGCACGTCTTGCAGCGGATCGAGCCCGAAGGCCCGCGGCATGCGCTCGCTGACCAGCTCCACGATACGCTCGTGGGCCTGAGCGGGCTCCTCGGCGTTGATCGTATAAAAGTCGACCAGCTCCCCCGGCGCGCGCGCCGGCACCACGGGCATCTGCCCGGCGTTGATGCGGTGAGCGTTGATCACGATGGTTGAGGCCTCGGCCTGGCGGAAGATCTCGGTGAGACGCGTGACGCCGACGATGCCGCTCTCGATCACGTCGCGCAACACCTGGCCCGGGCCCACGCTGGGGAGCTGGTCGATGTCGCCCACCAGCACCAGGCTCGCGCTGGCGGGAAGCGCGCCGGCCAGCGCAGCCAGCAGGGTGGTGTCGACCATCGAGGCCTCATCCACAATCAGAAGATCCGTCTCCAGCGGTCGCTCCTCATCGCGTTGAAACCCGCCGGCGTGAAAGCTGTACTCCAGCAGGCGGTGCACCGTGGTGGCCACTCGCCCGGTCGTCTCTCCCAGGCGGCGCGCCGCGCGCCCGGTGGGTGCGCACAGGGTGACACGCCAGCCGAGCTGCTCGGCCAGCTCGCAGATCGTCTGCACGATCGTGGTTTTGCCCGTGCCCGGACCGCCGGTGATCACCGAGACTTTATGCTCAAAAACCGAACGCACTGCCTGGCGTTGCAGCGCCGCAAGTTCCACACCCAGGCGCGCCTCAACGCCGGCCAGCGCCTCATCGTCGGGGCGCGCGACCAGACCGGGCGACTGCGCAAGCCTGCGAAGTTGGCGCGCGGCGCGCTCTTCCACGGCCAGGGCCCCCGCCGCATACACACGCGCCTCCCCCGCACCGATGGCTTCCACGCTGACGCGCTCCTCCTGACGCAACACCTCGAGCGCGTCCGCCAGCAGATGCTCACCCACCTCCAGAAGTCCGGCGGCGCGCTCGCGCAACATCGACCAGGGCAGGTACATATGCCCCTCACTCGACGCCTCCCCCAGCGTATGCAAAAGCCCCGCGCGCAGGCGCGCCAGCGCCGTGGGCTCCACCCCGGTCTGCATCGCGATGTGGTCGGCGCTCTTAAACCCGATGCCGAAGATCGCCTCAGCCAGCTCATAGGGGTTCTGCTGGATCACCTCCACCGCCTTCGCCCCGAACTTGCGGTAGATGCGCACGGCGTTGGCATTGGAGACGCCGTGGGAGCGCAAAAAGACCATGATCTTGTGGATCAGCCGCCCCTCCTCCCAGGAGGCGATGATGCGCTCGGCGCGTTTTTTGCCGATCCCCTCAACTTCCTGAACCCGGTGCGGCGCGGCGTCGAGGATCTCGAGCGTCTCTTCGCCAAAATGCGCCACGATGCGGCGAGCCAGCGTCGGACCGATGCCCTCGATCAGATCGCTGGCCAGGTAGCGCTCCACCCCCTGGCGGGTTGAGGGCAGCACCGCCTCCAGGCGCTCGATGGAAAACTGGCGGCCAAAACGCGGATCGTCACGCCAGCGCCCCCACACCTCCACCGTCTCACCAGGGCGCGTGGCCATAATATTGCCCACGATCGTCACCGGCATCACCCGCTCCGGCACGACCAGGTCGCAGACCGCGAACTGCCCGTCTTCGCTGGCAAAACGCACGCGTTTCAGCTCGCCGCGCAGCCGCTCCAGATCCGCCTCACTCCCCCTCAAAACGCACCGCCAGCGCGGCGATCCCGCGTGCGAGAGAAAGGGGAGGTGAATGAATTTTCCCCGATGGCTGGAAGATCACATGCTGGTACCATGTTTACTCACGTAACGGCGGAAAGGTTCGCTGTCTGTCATCAAGACGTTCGAGATGGTTCCGTAGTCCCCACACCTGAGTCAACCGCCTCGGTGTGGTGGTACATTAATTCTAAGGATTCTCATGAGTTCTGCATGGGCTCTAATCGAGGATCGCGGAGAGCTGCTCTTCATTCGCCGCGCTTTCAAAGTGGGGCGAGGAGGTCAGTGGTGTCCTCCCGGGGGTACGATCTGGCGTAACGAATGGCCCGAGGTTGCCTGCGTGCGTGAAGCATTTGAGGAGACCGGCCTTCGCGTCACCGTCGAGCGCCCCATCGCCGTATTTGAGTCGGCGCACTACTTCGTCTGTCGGCTCAACGGCTCCCGCGATCAACTTAACCTCCGCGCCCGCGAGTGCATCGACTTTCGCTGGGTCTCACCGACCGAGCTGTTGCGCATCGGCACCATTATGGACCTAAGGCGCATCATCCCCATCCTGGAGCTGGGCGGCTTCCGCGTCCCCGAGGTGCCTCGGGGGCTGGTGACGGCCATCCCCAAAAAGATCTACTGACTCGCGCTCCACCTTCGACGCCGCGCTCTTTGAGCGCGGCGTTATCGCTCTGAACGTCATGCGGCCGGCCGTCGCATCGCCCGGGCGGCTCAGAGCGCACGTGGCTGAAGTTCAAGCGCGGCGCGCTCCTCCTCGGAGATCGCGCGCACCTCAAAGGTCTCAAAGCCCAGCACCGCCCCACCCTTGAGCGCCGTCTCGACCCGCCAGAGTCCGTCGGGGATGTTTTGCTTACGCGAATAAAATCGCCACCCCTCGTCGCGTCCGCCCCGAATGGTGATGGGGATGGTGTCGGTGGTTACCCAGCCCTCGTCGGTGCGCCGCCGCCAGCGATGCTCCAGGTTGGCGGTGGCCCGCGACGGCGCCGAGACCGCCACCACCACCGTCACCGGCTCACCCTCGGCCCGGGCGATGACCCGCTCGCGCAGGCCCACACGCTCCAGCAAGGTGGGGCGCTCGCCAAGCACCTGGTAGCTCCCCTCGACTTTTTCAAAGTTCAGCCCCACCACCGCGCCCTCCTGCACCAGGGGCACCGGCGGGATCAGCCCCAGCGGGTAGAGCACGCCCAGCCCAAGCGCAAAACCTAAGGTGGGCACGGAGGTGCGCCAGCTTCGCGCCCCGAGCAGACGACGCACGCCCAGCACCCAGCCCATGCCCACGGCCAGGCTCAGGTAAAACCACACCGCGCGCACGCTCCCCAGCGCATAGGGCAAGAGGAAGTTGAGCAGCATCACCGCGCTCACCCCGTAGATGCCCCACAGAAGCTCGAACTGGCGGCGGGCGCGGCTGGAGAACTCGTTCCAGACCATGATGCCAAAGAGCACCATCACGATGAGCATCGTGATGAGCTGGCCGGCGCTGCGGAAGTAGAGGACGACCAGCGCGCTGAAGAGGGCACCGAGCGCGAAGTGCAGCGCGAGGCTCGCCACCTTGAGCAACTTCTCGTGCTTTGCGCGCCCCAGCACCGCAAAACACAAGGGGATCAAGAGCACGTAGACGCAGACCAGCGCCAACGCGCGAAGATCGACCTCTCGCCCCAGCGTCCAGGCGTCGATGCCGAACCCACCCACAAAAAGACTCATCGGGGTCCAGCGCTGCACCGCGTCGCTTTGAAGCGCGGTGCGCAGGGCCGCGAAGCGGCCCTGCGGTGCAACAGCACCGGGTTGCTCATCCCCGCTCGATTTCACGTTGTGTTCGACGTCGTGCGACTCGCTCAAATCCAACCTGTCTCATCTCTCGGAGCGCGCCGCCTCAACATCATCGAAGTCTCAGCAGCGTGCCTTGCAGCGATTTTTCTCGTGGGCGCAGGCGCTCGCGCCCTTTCCACGACGCCCCTTGCCCCGGCCCGCGCGCCCGGTGCGCCGATCTTTGCACTCATGAAAACGGGCCATGCAGCGATCTTTGCAGACCTTCTCCGACTCCAGCGCCTGACCTCGACGCCCGGTGCCATCCTCAATGACAAAGGTGGTGCACCCGCTCAAACCCAGCACACCCACCACGATCATCACCTTCCACAATCGCTGCATCGCCGCTCCTTGTTCCTGAAAAGGAGCTCAGCTCAGCCGCTTAAGCTCCTCTTCCAACATGCCTACAAGCTCATCCATACGTTGCGTGACCGCACGCACCGTATCGGCCTGGCTTAAGTCGACGCCGGCCTTCTGAAGCTGCGTCATCGGGTGGTCGTTTCCGCCGCTCGACAAAAGCTCCAGGTAGCGAGCCTGCGTGGCCTGGCGCTCGGCTTCATCTTCGCTGAGCAGCCCGGCCACGATCTTCGCCGACGAAGCGTAACAGGTGGCGTACTGGTAGACGTAGTAAGGAGAGTTAAAGAAATGTGGAATCCGCGCCCAGGTCACGCGGTAGAGCTCGTCGATGGTGAGCGCGTCGCCGTAAAACGCCTTCATCTTCTCCATATAAAGCGCATCAAGGCGCTCGGCGGTCATCGGCTCACCTCGCTCCACCATGCGATGCGCCTCAAGCTCGTAGTCCGCAAAGAGCGCCTGGGAGTAGAAGGTGCCGGCGATGCCGCTGATGGCCTGCTGCAGCAAGAACGCCCGCTTCCGCGGGTCGTCGGTCTGCTTGAGCAGGTAGTCGAGCAGGAGCGCCTCATTGGTCGTGGAAGCCACCTCCGCCACAAAGATTGTGTAGCTCGACGTCGCAAAAGGCTGCGCCTCACACGAGAGCACCGTGTGCAGCGTATGGCCCAGCTCGTGGGTCAGCGTGAAGACGTCATCAAGCGTGTCGGTGTAGTTGAGCAGCATGTAGGGGTGCACCCCGTACACACCCGCCGAATACGCCCCGCTGCGCTTACCCTCGGTCTCATACACATCGATCCAGCCTCCGCTGAGCGCCTCACCCAACAACTTCTGATAGCGGCTGCCGAGCGGCGCCACAGACTCGATGAGCGTGGGTTTTGCGCCCTCGTAGGTATAGACCTCGTCGCTCTCCATCAGCGGGATGGAGCCGTCGTAGAGATGGTACTCGTCGAGCCCCAGCACCTCTTTGCGCAGGCGGTGGTAGCGGCGCAGCGGCTCGGAGCCCTCGCGCGCCGTCTCAATCAACGTCTCCAGCACCGAGACCGGCACATTATCATCGTCGAGCGCCGCTTCAGCGGTGCTGCTGTAGTTGCGCGACTGCGCCTGAGCCCAGTCCCGCTGGCAGAGGCTGTTGTAGAGCGAGGCAAAGGTGTTTCGCTTCGCCTCAAAGATCCCGTACATCGCCTCAAAAGCCTTGCGGCGGTCCTCCTGATCACGACGTGTGTGCAACAGGTTGGAGTACTCCCCGTAGCTCACCTTCACGTCTTCGCCATCGGAGAGGGTGATGGTGTTGAACACCACATCGGCTGTAGTCAGCGCGCGGTAGACCTCGGCCGGCGCCGAGCGAAAACGGCTTCCCAGCGCGAGGATGCGCTCCCCGCCCTCATCAAGCACATGCTCCTGCGCGCGGTAGGCTTCCAGGATCGGGAAGCGGTAAGGAGAGAGCTGCTCGTCGCTCTCCAACCACTGCTCCATCGTCTCCTGCGCGATCGTGAGCAGCTCCGGGGTAAACCAGGCCGAACGCGAGCCGTACTCCGCAAAGAGCTGCTGCACCTCTTGAAGTCGCGCCTGCACCTCGTTGTCGCGCTGATCGAGGTCAAAATTCAGCTGCGGGTAGCGGTAGAGCTTGTAGGCCATCATCCCGATGGTGTCCTGCAGCTGGTAGGCCTCCAGCACCTGCTCCGGGCCCTCACCGAGCTTGCCGCGCAGTTCCACGAAGCGATCCATATGGGTGCGGACCTCCTTCATATCCGCCTGCCACGCCTCCCAGCCCGGGTAGATGTCGTTGAGGTTCCACTTAAAACGCGCATCGATCTGCTCGCGATCACGGGTTTTAGGGCGGGCGCCCTCAATCTCATCGTCGAAGTAGGTCGGGATCTTCAGCTCGCTCATCATCGCTCCGCATGCGCTCGTTCAAAGTTAGGCTTTGCCGGCGTCATAACGCCGGTGCATCTCTCGTCGTACTTAAAGGTCGCCGCCAATGCCAAGGCCGACGTAGTGGGTGTTGCGTCCACCGTCAGTCAGCCATCGGGCGTACTGGTAACGCAGGGTCATCGGCAAGATCCACAACGCGAACTCGGCGTCGACGCTGGCACCCGCGGCCGAATGAAGGTTGCCATCATCAAGCATCGCCGCGCTGGCGAAGGCCTCCAGGTTGATCTGCGAAAAGAAGGCCGAGGGCAAAAAGAGCGGGCCGGAGATCGCTCCCTGATCCACAATGAGGGGGTAGCGGTAATTGAGATCACCGATCGCCGCGCGCGACCCCGTCAGCGTCACCCCTTCAAAACCACGTAACGTCTCTACAAATGCCACCTGGGGAGGAAGTCGATCGTCGGCAGGCAGCGCATCCTCGGCCGTGGGCGACGCGAAGAAGGGAATCACGCCCCCAAACCCACCCACGCGCAGCACGCCCTCGGACGGGTCCACACCCAGAAGTTGGCGGTAGCGCGCCGAGAAGCGCAACCGATGGCGCTTCGAGAGCGGCAGCGGCGCGTGCAGCTCAAGTTGCGCACGCACATCGCCCAGGTCGAGGTCCGAGCCCAGGGCTTCCCCATAATAGCCGCCCTCACCGCTCAACCCGAAGAGCCACTGCGTGCCGCCATACGAGGTACTGCGCCCCGCTGCATAACGCGTCGCCAGCCGAGGACCGACGAGCTGACGCTCATCGCGAGGCTCGCCCTCACGATCGATATGGTGACGAAGTCCGCTAAACATAAGGGCGACCGGGGTGTCGTAGAAGCTCCGCTGCAGCTGCAACGAGACCTGCTCATCGAGCTGTTCCACGCGTAAAAGGTCAGTGCTATTCGGGTCGATTTGCTCGCCATAAACCTGACGCTCCGACCCCACGTAGATCGACCACGTGAGCGGCGCGAGCTGAGTGTTCACATACGACGCACTGCCCACAAACCAGTCATTGACCACATCATAAGCTCCGCGCAGCTCCCAGTTATGAAAGCCCAGCGCATCGCGTCCGCTCATCGAGAGCCCCAGCCGGCCGTTAACCGGGGGCAAATCCTGGCGCTGGGCCTCTGGCAAAAGTGCGTTCACCGCGCCCAGCTGAAAAATGGGCACACGCAGGCGCGGCACGAAGAGCCCGTCAAAGGCGCTGTAGGGCTCGTCACTTTGAATCAGCGCGGGCTCAAGCTCGCGGTAGCCCCGCACCTCCGGCGCTCCGGCCGCATCTTCCCAGGCCAGCGCACCGCCGAGCCCCGCTACACCTGAAGTCCGCGCACGCTCCAACGCCTGCGCATCGACCCGGTCCAACGCCCAGCCCCACCCCTCCCGGTTCAGAAAGCGCAGATCGCCATTTGCCCCGGGCCGCGCGCTCTGCGCGATGTAGGGTGCCTGGGTCAGCCGCACCGCCTCGCCATCCAGCGGCACCTCAAAGATGTCCACCCGTTCGCCGTAGGCGGCCGACACCCACAGCGTCGACGCATCCACCCAGTACGCGTCGTACACCGGGCTATGCGCCTCGCCAGTGCCCAGCGCCCGCGTCAACTCGCCGCTCTCCACATCAACAATCCCCACTCGCCAGCGCTCATCTTCCATCAGCGTTAGCGCCACCTTTTGGCCATCTGGCGAGACTCGCATATGCGCCACAAAGGCGCCGGGATCCAGACGAAAGAGCTCGCGATCCTTCTGCCCTTTAAGATCCACGCGCTCAAAGACCACCTGGTCGCCGTCGGCCCGCGCCAGCAGGTAGGCATCCTCGCCAAGCAGATCGCCGCTGATGCCCATCACCTCGTCGCGCACCACCTCCAGCTCACCGCTCTCAACCTCCAGCCGGATCAACGAGCTCCGCGGCGCATCCATCCCCTGGTGACGCAGCAGCGCGTAGAGCATCTGCCCGTCATCGCTTAAACGCAGCGCGTCGACGCTGCTGCCCGCCACAACCGTGCGGCCGGGAAGCACGTCAGGGAGTTCTCGGCGAAGCACACGCTCGCCGGAGGCCTCATACACCTCAATGGCCGCTCGCGCGTCGAGGCCGCTCACATAGGTCGCCCACCGTCCCGAGGGGCTGACTTCCAGCTGCGCGTTTCGCCCCAGCCACCGCTCCCGCTCCTGCGAAAGAGCGCGCTCGCGCGGCGGATGCTCCCGGCGCATCTCATTCGCGAAGTCTTCAAAAAGCCCCGGCAACCCCTTGCCATACACCGACCAGAAACGCGTCGTCACACCGACCGGCCACAGCCAGGAGCGCCCCTGAAGATCGAGCAGCTGCCAGAGCTTCTCCTCCCCGTAACGCTCCACCAGGTAGGCCACAAAATGCGAGCCCACCAGATAATGCCCGCCGTTGGAAACCTCCCGATCGAAGACGCTGAGACGACCACCGTCGAGCCTTCCGTCGTACATCCCCGCCAGCAGCACATTTTCCCACAGCGGTGAGCCGTGGCGCCCTACATCATCGACGAGCTGGCTCTCGTAATAGGTCGCGATCCCCTCAAACACCCACGAATCAAGGCCCCGCTGCGGCGTAAACCAGGCGCCAAAGAGCAGGTTAAGTCCACCAAAGAGCCCGTGCACACGGGTCATATGCACCCAGTGCACCATCTCGTGGCACCCCACCGCCAACATGCTCGGCGTAAAGCCAAAGCCTGCAAACGCCCCGCTCGTCAGCGAGGTGGGCAAGAGCACATGCGGATCGTTGCCGGGCGCGAAGCTCACATAGGCGTTGTTGAACTCCACCTCCGGCAAAAAGATCGGCACCCGCTTAAAGGGCCCACCGCGCACGGCTTTGGCGTTGAGCTCCTCAAAACACAGCTCCAACTGTGCGGCGATACGCTCGGTCTGTGCCTTGCGATGCGCCGGGTAATAGAGGCTCAAGTTCTCGGTATCCATGCGCCGCATATCTTCGCGCGCAAAAGACTGCTGCAGCTCCGGGCTAAAGCGCGGCCCGTTGCCCACCGCACAACCGCACACCAGGACCACCAGCGCCGCAATCAAGACGCGTCTCACCATGTGCCGCCATCCATTCACACCCACCTCATCCAGCTTCACACCCGACCCCAACCCATCGACATCATCACCCTCATCGAACCTTCAAATACCCGCAAATCAACGCCCGCTCGTCGTCGCTCAACGGCGAGAGCGCCTCGTTGGTGACGGCCTCATCGAGGGCGGCGTTAAAGGCGTCGTCGCCCACCAGCTCGCGCGCCCCTGGCAGGCGCGCGATCGCTCGCAAAAGACGCTCGCGCCGCTCCTCCTCAATCTGGCGAAAGCTCCGATCGCGCATCAGAAGCTCCATTTTCTGCGGGCTGGCCAGATACCGATTCTTCGCCTCTTCATCCATCGCTCTCCTCGCATCCTTCGTAGAAATGTCCACGCAAGCCGGGTGGGGCTGACGCGCCCGAAAAACACTGTTAGCCTGCCCACGCGTTGGAACAACTACCTCCCTCGTGGGATATCAACGGAGTCATCCCCTTGAGCCGTCCACTAAGCCTGCTGGTCTACGGACCTTGCCCCGAGCTTGATGCCCACCGCCTGGGCGTGGAGGTGGTGCGCGCCGACGCCGTCGACGCGCGCAGCTCCCTGGAGCTCAACCTCAAGCAGCAGCGCGTCGCCTTGATCGACGGCAGCCTCCCCGAAGCGCTGGACCATATCAAGCTCCTTCGCACACTTGCCCCGGGCTGCGCCACCCTGCTGATCGCCGAGGCCGGCGACCACCGCCGGGTGCTCGACGCTCTGGAGCTGGGGCTGACCGACTTCCTGGTGCGCAGCGGTGAGGCCGCGACCGACCGCGTCCTGGTAGAACATCTGCTCAAACGCTCCTTCAACACCTGCCACATCCGCCAACGCCTCCACGATGGCGAGCGACGCTTCTGGACCCTCTTCGACTCCGCCCCGCTGGGAATGCAGATCCTGGGACTTCAGGGCCAGTGCGAGCACGCCAACACCGCGCTTCAAGAACTTCTGGGCTACAGCCTCGACGAGCTCCGACGCACAGCCCTGGACGAGCTGATGGCCGAGGAGGACGCCGACCTCTGGCGCGCGCTGATCGAGGAGCTTCGCCAGAGCCAGCGCGATCTTTATAGCCTGGAGCTCCGCCTGAAACACCGCGATGGCGAGCTCCGCTACACCCGCTTCACCCTGGCCGTGATGCGCGAGGAAAGTGGCGATCCCTCGCATATCCTGGCGATGGTCGCCGACCTCACCGACAAAAAGCGCATCCAGCAAAACCTCCAACACGCCGACAAAATGCAGGCCATGGGCCGACTCGCCGGCGGGGTTGCCCACGACTTCAACAACCTGCTCACCATCATCGGCAGCCACTGCTACATCATGCGCGACGCGCTCAGCGATCCGCCACGCGTCGAAACCAGCATTGAGGCCATTCTGAGCGCCAGCGAGCGGGGCGGCGCGCTGACCCGCCAGCTTCTGACCTTCGGGCGACGCCACGTGCGCGAGTCCAGCGTGCTCGACCTCAACGAGCTCCTCGAAGAGATGCGCATGGTCCTGCAAAGCCTCTTCGGCTCCAGCGTTCATCTCTCACAAAACCTGGCCACCGATCTTCATGACATCGTCGCCGACCGCAGCCAGATCGAGCAGGTCATCATGAACCTGGCCATCAACGCTCGTGACGCCATGCCTCAGGGCGGCCGCTTCAGCGTGCGTACCGCCAACCTCGAGGTCACCCGAGACGACCGGCATCCCGGGCTTCCCCGCGAACTTCGCCCCGGGCACTACGCCACGATCATCATCAGCGACTCCGGCCACGGGATGCCCCCCGAGATCAAAAACCAGATCTTCGAGCCCTTCTTCACCACCAAGGCGCTCGGGCAGGGCACCGGACTGGGGCTCTCCACCGTTTACGGCGTCGTCACCCAGGACGGCGGCCATATCAGCGTGGAGAGTGTCCCCGACCAGGGCACCACCTTCACCATCTACCTGCCCGCCGCCCGCCAGGAGTCCACCACCCCGGCCCGCCTGCGACGCGCACGCCGCGCCACCCCCATCCCCGGCGATGAGACGATCCTGCTGGTCGAAGACGACGACGCACTTCGCCAGCCCATCCGCATGCTGCTGGAGCGCAAGGGCTACCACGTGCTCGAAGCTGCCAACGCCGAAGAGGCTCTGGAGCTCAGCCGCACCTATGGCGGCCCCATCGATCTTCTCTTAAGCGACGTGATCATGCCCGGCCTCGACGGGCTGGCCCTCTCCAGGCGCATCACCTCCACCCGCCCCGAGACCGCTGTCCTCTTAATGAGCGGATACACCGCCGACGCTCTGCTCGCCACCGAGACCGGTGATCTCCCTCGCCTCCTCCAGAAACCCTTCGGCATGGACACGCTCACCCACGCCATTCGCGCCCTCTTGAGCGCCCCCTGACGCGCCATTCTTACCTTCAAAACAGCTCGCATGCTCCCCTCCTGGTGTGCGCACACTCCATCTTTGTTCAGCCTGAACACAAGAGTAGGCGCACACCAAAAGGCGGCGAGTTTTTTGATGAATTTTTTCCGGGACGAACACGCTTCGGGCGCGCAGCTAGCTTCGCTCACGGCCCTTTCACGATCTTCAGGTCGTCACACCCGGGCGCGCACCTGGCCACACAGCCGCTCAGGGCCACGACCCTAACCCCCTGATCTTATTCACAAAAACGTCACACGGATCGTGCCGCATCGCCTTCAATCTCCGCGGCGCGCGGGTGACTTTTTGCGCGCAGCTCCGCCTGACCGACGTTGGCAGCCAGCGCCGCGTCGATCGCCTGACGAATATCCTCCGCGCTCTTGATGCCGCTGAGCCGCTTGCGCAGCACCAGCTCTCCGGGCGTGCCGCGGTAATACCAGAGCAGGTGTTTGCGGATCTCTTTGCAGGTGCGCCCCTCGCCAAAACGCTCCAGATAAAGATCCACGTGACGCAAAAGCGTCTCGCGCTTGAGCGCCGGCGAGGGCGGCTCGGGGATAGCTTCACCGCGCAAGTCAGCGGCGATCTCGCGAAAGACCCAGGGATTGCCCAGCGCACCGCGCGCCACCATCACCGCATCACAGCCGGTGGAGGCAAACATGCGCCGCGCGCTGATCCAGTCGCAGACGTCGCCGTTTCCAATGACCGGAATGCCCACCGCCTCTTTGACCGCGGCGATCACGCCCAGGTCGGCGTGGCCGTCGTACATCGCCGAGCGGGTGCGACCGTGAATCGTCAGCGCGGCGGCGCCGCCGGCCTCCATCGCCTCGGCCACGGCCACCGCGCTGGTGTCCTCCCAGCCGGCGCGCATCTTGCCTGTGACCGGAACGTCGACCGCCTCACTCATGGCCTCAAAGATCTCGCGGATCCGCCCCACATCCCGCAAAAGCGCCGCGCCATGGCCGCTGGAGACGACCTTTTTCATGGGGCAGCCCATGTTTAAGTCGACGATGTCCGCGCCGAGCTCCACAGCGATCTGCGCGGCCTGCGCGAGCTCTTCGGGGCGTTTTCCATAGATCTGCACACAGGCCGGCCCCTCCCCCTCCACCAGATCCACCATCGAGACCGCTGTGGGCGCGCGATGAATCAGCCCCACCGCGCTGACCATCTCGGTGGCGACCATCCCCGCGCCCATCTCCCGGCACACCCTGCGAAAGGGCGAGCTGGTGACCGCCGCCATCGGTGAGAGCACCACGGGAGGGTCGAGCACCACCCCGTGACCAAGGTCGAGCGGGGGGCGCTCCACCGGCCCCGGCACCTCACCGCCCCAGCGTTTTGGCGTCAATTTTTCAAAAGGAATGCCCATGATGACCTCGTCGTCGCGGCAGAAATCGCCTCAGGGGCTCTTATAACGAGGTGCGACGAGGAGGGAAAGCGCGCGCCTACTCCGCCGCGACATCGCCCTTATCCGCGGCGGGCAACTGCGCGTTACGAAGCTCGCCGGGGGTCTTGCCCGTCCAGCGTTTGACGGCGCGATTAAAACTCGAGACCTGCTCGTAGCCCAGGCGCTCGGCGATCTCGCCAAAATCCAGGCTCGGATCGTTCAACATCTCCCACGTCTGCTCCCGACGCACCTCATCGAGCAGCCCTCGAAAGGACGCGCCCATCCGCCGCAGATGACGCTGCAGGTTGCGCTCGCTCATACTCAGACGCCGCGCCACATCCCCAAGGTGCATCTGTGGCGTCCCCAACACCTCGGCGAGCACACGACGCACCCGCGCCACCACAAGCGCCTCTTCGGTGAGGTGTGTTGGCTCCGGCGCTGCGTGGCTCCATGTCGCAACCTCCTCCGAGATCGGCGACTCCCCCACCCCGTACCAGAGCCGAATCAGAGCGTAGCGGTTCGCCACACCGAGCTTGCGATACACCCGCGCGCTCATCCTCTCCAACGCCCCCGGGCTGACCTCGAGCTGCCTGGCAATCACATCATCGTCCTGATCGCTGGCAAGAAGACGCACCAGCTCCCGCTCCTCGAAAGTCAAAGGACGCTGGCCGGCTAACATCCCCAACGCTCGAAGGTAGCGAAGCATCAGCGGCCGAAGCCCTTGAGATGCCACCTCCAGGACGGCCGCGTCGCTGTAGTCAAAGCGCTTGTCCATCGCTCCGTCGATGCAGAACGAGAGTTCCGCGCCCTGGAAGTCCAACACCATCACCGTGATCGCGTCGCCCACCCCCATAGCGTCGGCCAGACGCCGGGTCGGCGCGCTTCGCCACTGCTCAGGCGTCATGCACGCCCGGTGGGGCACCGCCCAGCACCCTTCCTTTCTGGCACCCAGATGCACGGTGAGCGGATCGTTTCTCACGTCCGCCTCGTCTTCACGGGCAAACCAGGTGCGCAAGATGTTCAGCCGCTCATCGAGATCACACCCCGAGCCGCTGAAATACGCCGAGCCCACCTCATCCCCCGAGGCCGATCGCCGCTTCGCATAGCCTCCCATGCTCACGCCCCCGACCAGCTCGACCAGCCGATCGTTGGCGTGCTGCCAGGCCGCTTCCAGGCTCTCGCCACTGAGCGCGTGAACCTCATTCCAGAGTTGGGCCACCCGTCGCCACTGCTTTCCGTCTAGCTGCCTTGCCATCGTTGTGCTCCCGGAGACTCGTCGCAAAACGCCGTCAGTTTACGGGCCTCGTTAAAAAATTTCATGCGTCATCACGCGAACATCCCAAACGCGAGGCGTAAATGGCGCGTCAGGACAAACGAAAGGCGTCTCAGGCCAAAACACCCTGTGTAAAAAAACGCTAACCTCCGTCCGGTTACCCCCCCTGAGTGATGGCCGCGTATCTGCGGCGAAACCACGCGCATGATGAGGACGCGATGAAGACGATGAAGATGACGACGCTATGGTGGTGCGTGAGCGCGATGGTCTGGACCATCGCCGCGTGCGGCGGCGGCGATGGCCAGACGCAGCAGAACAACGCCGATGTGGGCCCCGACGTCGACGCCGGCGTCGAGACCGACGTCGATGTCGAGCCGCCCCCCCGGGCCTGCGCCCCCGATCCCGACCTGCTCGCTGAACGCACCGAATGTCTTAGCGACGACATGTGCCCCTGTGGCACCTTCTGCTCGCTGGGCCTTTGCACCTACGAGTGCACCGCCGACACCGACTGCGCCGAGGGCCAGGTCTGCGGGCGCTTCGGCACCTGCCGTGCCCCCGAAGACGAAGCCGCCATCCTGCCGCCTACGTCCAGCCCCACGGGCAAGCTCAAGCCCGAGGTGACAAGCCGGGTCATGAGCGATGAGGGCATCGTCGAGGTGGAGCTCACCGCGGAGACCGACCTCGATCGGGCTCGCATCAGCGCCCGGGGTGGCGCTCAGGTGCGCTGCCCGGGCGACGCGGACTTCGCCGACGAGTGCATCCTTGACGCGCTCGACCTCGAAGCCGGTGACGTGATCCTCATTGAAGTGCGCCTCGCCGACGACGCCGATCCGGGGGAGGTCGCCGAGCTTGTTGTGATCGCCGACAACTCCCGCCACAGCGTCTCATTGCCGACCCTCGACCAGCTCCCGGGCCACCTCTCCTCCGAGGAGATCGCCGCCCTGGCCGCCCCCCTGCAGGGCCGCTACCGCGGTAGCCTGCGCCTGGTCGACGCCGGCGCGCGCCAGGGCGAAACCCTGCGCGAGACCGCCGTCATTCCGCTGGCTATGGAGGTCGACGCCATCCTCTGGGAGAGCACCGCCGGCGAAGCCATCATCCAGATCAACGACCCCCTCAACGTGCTCAGCGTCGAGGCCGGTGTCATCGGCTCGCTCACCTACGACACCGCTACGGGTCGCGGCTCTGCCTCGCTCCCCATCACGCGACTGATCGAATCAACAGTGGGCGGACAGACCTCGGCCATCAACGTAGAGACCACCTCCGCCGAGTTCCTCACCTCGGACGCTCCCCGCACCATCAGCCTGGCCATCGACCAGCAGTACATCGGCAGCGGTGCGACCGCCCCCACCGTCTCCTGGGCCCTGAACATGGTGCGTGTCAGCGATGTCACCGACCCCGCACCCTCTCCTCAGGCCGACGCCAGCCTGGGCTACAACCCGGCGGTGCGCCTGCTCCAGGACACTCCTTATGAAGCGACGCTACGCGAGATCTTAGAGCGCATCCCTGCATCCGATGAGCCGGTTGTCTTTGAACCCAACAACCTGGCCCCCATTATTCGAGACGAGGCGGGCTTTCCTGGCGAAGCCGTCCTTCCTGGCGCTTTCATCGATCAGGGCTTCAACTCAGTCGTCTTACAGTACTACTTCACGTCCCTGTTTCTCGGACCTAATCGCATCATCGGTTATCCCTCCACCCAGGATCTCAGTATCACCCAGAACCGCTGGAACGCGCTTCTGGATACCCACCCCGAAGTTGATGCAGACGAGAGTCGGTCGGTTCTCATTGAAACCACCGAGTTGGATGAGAGTCTCGTCGGCGGCATCCCCTGCGAGCTCGCCAACATGGAGCTGACGTTCATGGAAAACGGCGTCACCCGCACCAGCCCCACCTACGACGATGACTTCTGCGACACCCTGACCCGAGTCCTGGGTTGCCAGCTCGAAGATGTGGCCGTCGACTTCGACACCGGCCAGATAACCGTCACCGACGGTGCCACAAACTCCCGCTACTACCGCATGTCGGGCTCAGTCTCGCGCACCTGCCGCTTTGCCTACACGTTCCCCTCCGCAGCCGAACTTCCCCTCTGCGCCACCCCGCCCCAGACCTACGACCAGGCGGACTGGGAGTTCTTCGGCTTTGAAAACAGCCTCGACCCCGTCGTCGGTGACCTGGGCTGCCGCGGCTCCGAGCTGGGTATGGCCTTCCCGCTGGATCTCAACGAGACGACCACCGGCAGCGCCATGCTCGACGCCTGCCTCGAAGAGACCATGGACCTGGCCATCGCCCCAGGCTCCCTCGACGGACTCGCTGACGGGGAGCTTTTTCTCGCGGTGGTCGGCCCAGAGAGCGCCTGCGTGAATGTGCCGCGTGTGCTCATGGCGCTCGCGCTGCAATCCCGCGCACTGCGCCTCGACGCCGACGATCTTCCATACGCCATGGGCCCCGAAGGCCTGGCGCACGCCACCGCCGTCACCAACCGCCTGATGACGCGCTGGATCCAGCTTCACGCCTACTTCGCCAACGAAGCCGACCAGCAGTCGGGCATGGCCGCCGCGCTCAGCGGGGGCACAAACCCGGTGAACACACCCTCGACCGAAGCTCTCTACGAAGCCTCGCTTCAAGGCTGGGATCTTCTCTTCAGCCCCCATGTGATTGCGGCGTTGATGGAAACGAGCGGCGCTGCGCTCCAGCAGCCCGACTACCGCGTGCACCGCTATGGCACCGAGTTTGGCGTCGGCAGCGACCCGAGTGAGCCGGTGGCCAGCGCCATCCTCGATGCCCTGGCGCGCCAGGCCAAGGTCGGCCGCATCCTTCTCGAAGATCGCTACGGCGACACCGTCGCGCGCATCAACCAGCCCGTCGCCGAGCTCCTGCCACGTCTGGTCGTCGCTCAGGCCGTCGCCGCCGACCTGCACCGCCGCGCGCTGACCGCCAACCCCAACCTGCGCTGGAGCGACGCCTACTTCGCCTCGGCCACCCGCGCCAGCAAGGCCGCCGGCGAGCTCCTGGGCTACCGCAGGGTGCTGCTTAATGGCGAGAACCCGCTGGGGATCGATGACGACGATCTTCCCCTGTATTTCAACCCCGACAACGCCAGCGGCCCCTCCGGGCGCTTTGGCGTCATCAGCGACTTTTTGCTGGGCACCTCCATCGCCAGCACCGCCTGGGCCCCGGTGGCCGTCGCCCAGGCCGAGGCCAGCCTGAGCGTTGCGCGCGCCGCCTTTATCGACCAGCAAGATCGCCGCGTGCGCGAGGCCCACAACGACCGCGACTTCGCCCGCTGGGTCGAAGACGTGCGCGACGAGTACGAAGCCACCCTGCGTGACTACTGCGGACCGCTCGGCGAGGGCTACATCGACGATCCTTTCTTCGACCCGACCACCTGCTACGTCGCCTCGGATGTGCCGGCTTGCTCGGTGGACTTCGACGCCTGGTACCGCTTCTGGACCGACGACGACCTGATGGGACGCTTCTGCCTCCACGCCGAGTACAACGCCGATTCGCTCAGCGCCGACGCCGGCTTCAGCAACGCCGCCGCCCGGACCTTCGCCCAGGCCTGTTTTGGCGAGCGTGTTGACGATGGCGAGAGCGCCTCGGTGAGCGACTGCGCCGGCTCCGGCTCCTCCTGCCTGGTCTGCGACCATAACCCCTCGGTCGCCGAGCTCCCCTTAAGCCGCGACACCCTGAACCTGACCACCCCGCGCTCTCTGGAGTCCTTTTTGGGCGACGGCGAAAACAGTAGCGACGCCTCGGTGGTTCGCGTCCTGATGGCCAGCGCCATCAGCACCTGCCGCGCCGACTTCCCCACCATGAACCTGGACGTGCCGCTTCCCAACAACCCCCGCGAAGAGCCCGACTGCCTCACCGGAACCTTAGGAGAGGCCAACCTGGAGATCGTCGCTGCCACCCGCGACCTGGAGCAGGCCCGCGAGGCGATTGCCGAGCATACCGACGCCTACGACGTCGCCATGCGCTCCTGCTGGATCCTGGAAGAGGCCAATAGCCAGCTCCAGGCTGCCCGCAACGAGCACTTAGAAACGATGCGGGGACTGCGCGAAGCAAAAGCCATCTCCGACGGCGTGGCCACCGTCGCCGCTGGCGTCAAAGAGTGCGCCGCCACCGCTGCCAGCTCCGATAAGAGCAACCCCATCGCGGCCGTCGTCTCCGCCGGCACCATCGGAGCCTCCTGCGCCGCCGGCGCCGTCGAGACCGTCGCCAACGTCATCTCCATCGCGCTGGAAGCCGACATGGAAAACGCCCAGGCCCGCCACGATAACCTCGTCGCCGAGCTGGAGGCCGCCGCCGAGTTCGAGGTCTGCGCCAACGACGCCCGCATGGAGCTCGTCGGCCTGCGCACTGCCGCCATCGAGGTGGAGCGCGCCGCCTTCGATCTGCAGCGCGCCAACGCCACCCTTTTTGAACTCACCAAAGACGCCGAGCGCGCCCACGCCGAGGGCTTCTCCTACCTTGAGCGCATCGAGGGCATGGAGGTCCCCGACGCCTCCGGCGACATCTGGGTCAACGAGAAGATCACCACCTACACCCACGACTTCAAAACGGCCCAGCGCGCCGCCTACCTCGCGGTGCGCGCCGTCGAATACGAGTACCAGGCCTCCCTGGCCATCCGACAGGCTGTCTTCGACGCAAAAACCCCGATGGAACTTCGCCAGAACGTGCTCGAGCAGCTCTGGGCCGACGCCAACACCCGCGGCATCAACGGCAGCATGCCCACCGAGCTCAACACCGTGGTGAGCCTGCGCGACGACATCCTGCAACTGGGCGACGCCTCCCTCTGGCCCGAGAGCCTCGGGCCGCTCACTCCCGCCGAGCGCTTCCGCATCCTCCTCTCCGACGAGCGTTTTTCCGTCTACGAGGGCGACACCTACCAGGGCCAGCGCATCCCCTTCACCCTGGCCCCGCTGGGCGCGCTGGGCTTTGAAACCCGCGGCGTCCCGATCTTCTCGCAGAACGACTGCGCCGAGCGCCTCTGGGCCATCAACGCCTCGGTGCTCGGCGAGGATCTCTACATTGGCTCCGAGACCCAGAACGTGCGCATCGACCTCTTGAAGCGAAACACCTTCTTCAGCCAGTGGTGCGGCGCCTCCCCCGATGGCCAGCCCGACTTCCAGTTGGCCAGCGTGCGCCCCTCCCGCAACCTCTTCCGCGTCCCGGGCATCGGCGCCGACTTTGGCCAATCCCAGGGCGGCGGCCGCGGCGTCGAAGACTACAGCCGCGCCCGCATCCAGGCCTTCTTCAACGTCGATCGCGGCGAATTTGAAGGCGCCGACTACGCCTCCGGCCAGACCGCCGAGCTGGCCGCCCGCGGCCTCTACGGCGACTACGCCATCTTCATCCCCGCCTCGGTCATCAGCGTCGACGGAAGCAACGGCCTGAACTTCAACAGCATCGACGACATCCTGCTCCGCCTGGATTACGTCTCCGTCGCGCGCTGATCCTCCACCGCACCACCAGCACCACCAGCACCACCCCGACGAGGTGGCGAGGCTCCCCGGCTTCGCCACCTCGATCTATTTTGCCTCCACGTCACGATGAGACCCACGGAAAACCGCATGGTCGCGGCCCCTCGTCGGTCTCTCGGTCATTTTCACCCACCACTATTTCAGCCCACTGGCTTCAACGCGCACATCCCCCCATCCGGAGCGCTTTCCCGCAAAGACGACATCCCGATAAGCCGCATAAACACTGAACTTCGTGCGTCTCTCGGACCTTTTTTGCCTGCAAATTTGTGGCGACGACGCCAGCGTCGTTCTAACGCGATCCTCCCACCCCGCCTGCATCAGGGCAACGATGACAAGGAGCGAGGATGAAGGTGTAGCAACGCTACCGCGAATCCGAAGCGACGACGCCAGCGTCGTTCTAACGCGATCCTCCCACCCCGCCTGCATCAGGGCAACGATGACAAGGAGCGAGGATGAAGGTGTAGCAACGCTACCGCGAATCCGAAGCGACGACGCCAGCGTCGTTCTAACGCGATCCTCCCACCCCGCCTGCATCAGGGCAACGATGACAAGGAGCGAGGATGAAGCTGTAGCAACGCTACCGCGAATCCGAAGCGACGACGCCAGCGTCGTTCTGATGCAGGCGGCACTCAGCGGATGACTTCGCAGGGAGTCATATGAAGAGGAAAACGAAAGCACACCTGCTTCTCCATCTCCTCCTCGCCACAGGGGTTGGGGCAACCATCGAGCACACAGCAGGTCGTCGGCTCGTCGCACTCCCCGGGGAAGCCTTCCATAAAGGGCAGATGCATGGAGTGGTCGGCGTAGAGCCCCGGCCAGGGCGCCGAGGGCATGGGCACCCGACAGGTGCGCTGGGTGACCTCCGCCTCGGTGTTCTCCGAGACCTCCCAGATGCACTCGCCAGATTCCGCACGCCCCAGCACGCGCACCTCCACGCTGCCAAAGGTCCAGAAATAGCCGTTATGCACCGGCTCGCACTTCAAAATCCCTTCAAGAAAGGGATCCGCACCGCTGGCGCAGGTGCAGGAGTCGGCCACGCAGGGCCATTGATCCCATGCCTCATACATCGTGCCCGGCTCGACCTCCGGCACCAGAAGGGCCTCGCAGACTCCGTCCACACACCCCATCTCCATGTTGCAATAGCTGCCCTGCTCGCAGCCCCCGGCGGTGGTACACTCGGGCCCGGGCTCGGTGTCAGTATCCGCATCCGGCGCCTGTGCGTCGGTATCCGGAGCGACGTCAGCACGCTCGGTGCCGGCGTCGTGCTCGGTGTTTCGAAACTCTTCCACCTCCGCACTACACCCCACCGCCATCGCGCTGCACATCAGCACACTCACCCAGAACATCCTGCGTTTCTGCGTCATCATCAGGCTCCTCTCTCGCTTATGACATCCATCAACCATGCATCATTCAGTTCAGCGCCCCCCCATCAAAGCAACCCCTGTGCCACCAGCTCCCTCATAGCTCTCATCCCCCTGTGAACATTTACGAAAAACGATCCATCTGCTCACCACTCGCCCCTGAACCTCCCGGATTTTTGCTGACGAGCACGCTCCACCCCACAGATTCTCGGGACTTCTCAGGAGCCCGGCGCATCGCCCATCTAAGAGGCGTTTCCCCGAGCCCGCCGCGCTCATGCTCTGGCCCGGCAATGGTCCAAAAACCAGATCCCCACGTCACGAAGCACCCGACCCTCTCCCCACACCGCACATCCCGCACGCCCGCAAACCGGGACGCCTCCAGGGCAACCGATGACTAAACTGCAAAGATGAAGCTGTGGCTTTAGCGGCCGCCACCCCGAAGCGACGGCGCCGGCGTTGCCCTGATACACTCAGCATCGCAACAAGCGCATAAACACTGGACTTCGTGCGTCTCTCGGACCCGCAGCAACTCTGAATAATCTCCCCATCTTATCCGCCCGCACACCCCCAACGCCCTCACGAACCTCCCAGCATCGCGAACCCCGAGGCCCCGATGCAACTCTGAATAATCTCCCCATCTAATCCGCCCGCACACCCCCAACGCTCTCACGAACCTCCCAACATCGCGAACCCCGAGGCCCCACAACCACCCAACCACAAAACGCACCCCACCCATCACCCACACGCCTCCCCACACCGCACCCTTTTGGAGCTTCAATGATCACCCCCCAGGACCGCCTCCACCTCGCCCGCTGCATCGAACTCGCCACCGAAGCCCTCAACGCCGGCGACGCCCCATTCGGCTCGCTGCTTGTGCTCGACGACCAGGTCCGCTTCGAAGCGCGAAATCGCACCCGCACCGGAAACGACGCCACCCTGCACCCCGAGTTCGAGATCGCCCGCTGGACCGCAGCCCACCTCAGCGAAGAGGAGCGCGCCCGCGCGGTGGTATACACCTCCGGCGAACACTGCCCGATGTGCGCCGCCGCCCACGGCTGGGTGGGACTGGGGCGCATCGTGTACGCGAGCTCATCGCGCCAGCTCGTAACGTGGCTTGGCGAGCTGGGCGCACCGGAGAATCCGGTACAGGCGCTGACGATCACCGAGATTTTACGGAACGCCGACGTGGATGGGCCGGTGGAAGGGCTGGACGAGGAGGTGCGCAGGTTGCACGCCCATCACGCAACCCTGAACCAAAGTCGCGAATAAGCTAGCTCCGTCCTAGAGACGCACATCGCCCTTTATTCATGCGAACTTTCGGCGTTTATCACCCCGGAAATTTTCGACCTCACACCTGACACGCCACCCTCACACCACTGCAACCCTGTCTAATACTACTTGATCAGTTCACCCAGAAACCGCTTGAAACGTAGACGATCGACCAGCCATTCACGGGCAAGTTGTGCTCG